>NZ_QSPK01000029.1:3162-27752 GCF_003436425.1 Eubacterium sp. TM05-53 | reverse complement strand
AATAGACACTATTAATGTCGAATATATCAACATGTCACCAAATTGCTAGTTAAGCCTTATTAAAAACGTTTGCTTCTAGTGCTGTTGCATTAAGCATGTTAGTCGGATGTAGTTCAGGAAGTGGGACTGCTGCAACTGAATTAAAAGAGGGAGATACAGTCAAGGTTGGTTTGAACTATGAATTATCTGGTGCTGTAGCTTCTTATGGTCAAGCTGAGTATAAAGGAGCATCACTAGCAATCAAACAATACAATGAAAACAAGGATTCAAAATATAAAGTCAAAGCTGTCAAAATGGACAATAAAGGAGATGCGAGTGAATCTACTTCAGCTGCTACAAAATTGATGACTGAAGATGGTGTGGCATTCGTTGTAGGACCAGCAACTTCAGGTGCTTCAATTGCTACATATCCAGTAGCTGATCAAAACCAAGTTCCAGTCATTTCACCATCTGCTACTCAGGTGGATGCAACAATGAATGGGGATTCTCCTTATGAATATGCATTCCGTATTTGTTTCGAAGATTCATATCAAGGTAAGGCAATGGCTAAATTTGGATATGAAAACTTAGGTAAGAAAAAAGCTGTTATCATCAACGAAGTAAGTGATTATGGAAAAGGTCTTACTAAAGTATTTACACAAAAATTTGAAGATTTGGGTGGAGAAGTTGTAGCTACAGAAAGTTATAACGCTAAAGATACTGACTTTGCTGGTATCATCACAAAAGTAAAAGATAAAGGTGCAGATGTATTATTCATTGCTGGTTATTATTCAGAAGCTGGTTTGATTATTAAACAGGCTCGTGAAGCTGGTATGGATTGCACAATTTTAGGTGCTGATGGATTTGAATCAGAAAAATTAGCAGAACTTGCAGGTAAAGAGAACTTAAATAACTGCTACTATTCAACTGCTTATACTACAGTTAACGCAAGTGATACTTTAACAGCATTTGTAGATACTTATACTGAAGAATATGGAGAAGCTCCAAATATGTTCTCTGCATTAGCTTATGATGCAACAAACTTAGGTTTACAAGCTTTGGAAAAATCAGGTAAAACTGGTGCTGATTTACAAAAGGTGATTGCCGATACTAAATTTGAAGGTTTAACTGGTTCATTCACATTTGATAAGACACATTCACCTAAGAAATCTGTATTAGTTGTTAACTTAGTTGATGGTGTTCAAACTGAAGCCGTTTCAGTAGATCCAAATAAATAAGTCTTTGTTCAAAGGGGGAACAATTCCCCCTCTTTTTTAATAAGGAGGTTAATATGACAGCTTTTTTACAACAACTAGTCAATGGTCTATCCTTAGGAAGTATTTACGCATTGATTGCCTTGGGATATACCATGGTTTATGGAATTATCAAATTGATTAACTTTGCACATGGAGATATCTATATGTTAGGAGCTTATTGTGCATTTCTAATAACAACATATTGTGGTTTAGGATTTATTCCTGCATTATTGATTTCAATGGTTTTTTGTGGTGTTGTAGGTGTATTGATTGAGCGCATCGCCTATAAGCCACTTCGTCATGCGACTCGAATTACTGCATTGATTACAGCTATTGGTGTAAGTTATGTCTTGGAGTATGCAACACAATATATCATGGGTAGTGAAGTAAGAACCTATCCTAAATTATTAACGAGTGCATCTTTTCATTTAGGACCTGTCACCATTACGATGCAACAAGTATATATTTTCGTGATTACGATTATTTTAATGGTTGTATTGCAGTTTATTGTTCAAAAGACAAAAATGGGACGTGCCATGCGTGCTGTAAGTGTCGATGAAGATGCTGCACGTTTGATGGGTATCGATGTAGATAAAACGATTTCATTTACATTCCTTTTAGGTTCTGCTTTAGCAGGTGTTGCCGGCGTTTTAGTTGGTATTTACTATAATTCAATCAATCCATTGATGGGTATGACGCCAGGATTAAAAGCATTTATCGCTGCTGTATTTGGTGGTATTGGAAGTATTCCGGGAGCTATGATTGGTGGTTTATTTATTGGTATTGCAGAAACTATGGTTACGGCTTATGGAAGCTCTTTGTATAAAGATGCGATTGTCTACATTATATTGATTTTAATTCTAATCTTGAAACCAGCCGGTTTATTAGGTAAGAATGTAAGAGAGAAGGTGTAAGTCATGCGTAAAGAATTATTGAATAAGGCAAATCTGGCTTGGCTTGTACTGTCTATTGTATCTTTTGTGGTTTTAACTATTTTAATGAAAGTTGGAATTATTGGATCTTATTATTCAATTACTCTATATAATATCTTCATTAATATTATTCTAGCGGTTTCATTAAACTTAGTCATTGGTGTATGTGGCCAATTCTCATTAGGTCATGCTGGATTTATGTGTATTGGTGCTTATTGTGCAGGTATTATGGTAAAAATGATGCCAAATATGACAGGACTAGTGATTGGAGTATTGATTGGCTTTGTTCTTTCAACGATTGTAGCTTTGATTGTATCCATTCCAACTTTACGCCTAAAAGGGGATTACTTGGCGATTGCGACACTGGGATTTGCAGAAATTGTACGTATCCTAGTGCAGAATATGGAAATCACAAATGGAGCGGCTGGATTAAATGGTATTCCTAAATTGACAACATTTCCAATGTTATTTATATGTGCTGTTATTTCAATCTTAGTTGTTTGTAACTTTACACACTCTGCTCCTGGTCGTGCCTGTTTATCGATTCGTGAAGACGAAATTGCGAGTGAGGCAATGGGAATCAATACGACAAAGTATAAAGTAATTGCCTTTGTGATTGGGGCATTATTAGCTTCATTAGCTGGAGCCTTATTCGCATGTAACTTCTATGTCATCAAACCAGATCAATTCACATTCAATAAGTCCATCGATATCTTAGTTATGGTTGTGTTTGGTGGTATGGGCTCTATGACATCAAGTGTTTTGGCAGCCGTTGCGATTGGAATCATTAATGTTGTTTTGGCAAACTTCTCAGAAATTCGAATGATAATCTATGGCTTAGCACTAGTTGGAATTATGATTTTTAAACCAACAGGTATCTTAGGAACTAAGGAATTATCTTTTAAAAAGTTATTTGATAAACGAAAGGAGAAATCTGCATGAAAACTATTTTAAATGTTAAAAATCTGACAAAGAATTTTGGCGGTCTTTGTGCAGTTTCTAACGTATCAATGACAATCAATGAAGGTGAACTAATTGGTTTGATCGGACCAAATGGTGCTGGTAAAACAACATTATTTAACTTGTTGACAGGTGTATATGAACCTAGTAGTGGCTTGATTGAGTTGATGGATCAAGATAAAAGTATTCAGATTGGTGGATTAAAGCCTTATAAAATCACAAATCTAGGTGTGGCACGTACATTCCAAAATATTCGTTTGTTTAAATCTATGACAGTATTGGAGAATGTTAAGGTTGCGATGCATAAGAATATTCGTTATGGTACTTTAGCTGCGATTTTACGCTTGCCTATGTATTATAAAGAAGAGAAGTGGGTAGAAGAAAAGGCTGAGGAACTATTAAAAGAAGTTGGGTTGTATTCATTGCGAAATGAATTGGCTACCAATCTTCCTTATGGTAAACAAAGAAGATTGGAAATCGCTCGTGCTTTGGCAATCCAGCCAAAAATTCTTTATTTGGATGAGCCGGCAGCAGGTATGAATCCGCAGGAAACAAAAGAGTTAACAGAATTAATTGATCATATTCGTTCAAAATATAAATTAACTGTTATTCTTATTGAACATGATATGTCTTTGGTTATGAAGATTTGTGAGCGTATTTATGTGTTGAACTATGGTAAAATGATAGCGAATGGTACGCCTGAAGAAATCAAACATAATGAATTCGTAGTTAAGGCATATTTAGGAGAGGAGATCTAGTATGGCAATGTTGGAAATAAAAGATCTTCACGTACATTATGGTGTAATTGAAGCTTTAAAAGGAATTAGCTTGGAAGTTAATGAAGGTGAAATTGTCGCATTGATTGGTGCCAATGGAGCTGGAAAAACAACAATGATGCAGTCAATTAGTGGCATTGTAAAAAAGACGAGTGGCGATGTCCTATTCTTAAATGAGTCAATTATGAAGGCAAATCCTAAACATATTGTTGAAATGGGTTTAACCCAGGTGCCAGAAGGACGTCGTATCTTCACGGGTATGAGTGTATATGAAAACTTGATGATGGGGGCTTTTTTAAGAAAAGATAAAGATGGAATCAAACGTGATTACGAAAAGGTTTGTGAACAATTTCCTATCTTGAAAGAGCGTATGAATCAAGATGCTTCTACATTATCTGGTGGTGAGCAGCAGATGTTGGCAATGGGGCGTGCACTCATGGCAAAACCTAAATTGTTGCTTTTAGATGAACCGAGTATGGGGTTAGCTCCTATTTTAGTTAAGGAAATCTTTAATATTATTGAAGAAATCAATAAGTCGGGAACAACGGTTTTATTGGTAGAACAAAACGCTAAGATGGCATTATCAATTGCGCATCGTGCCTATGTTTTAGAAACAGGTAAAGTTGTAATGTCAGGTACAGGTGAAGAGCTTGCCAAGAGCCCTGATGTTCAAAAGGCATATTTAGGAGGATAATAAGATGTTTAAAGTTAAGGATTATATGACAAAAAATGTTATATGTGCTGAACCAGATGCAACGATTTCACAAATTATTGATTTAATGAAAGAAAAGGGAATTCACCGTGTTCCTGTTGTTGAAAAAGGAAAATTGATTGGATTGATTACAGAAGGTATGATTTCCAATTCAGGGACAACGAATGCGACTAGCTTAAGCATATATGAATTAAATTATTTGTTGTCAAAAACAACTGTGAGCACTGTGATGGTGAAAAAAGTGATTTCTGTTGATGAAAATGAATTGATGGAATATGCGACACAGAAAATGTTGAAAAACAACATTGGATGTTTGCCGGTCACAAATGCATCTGGCGAAGTCACAGGTATTGTAACGCAGAATGATGTATTTAAGTGTTTCTTGAATGTTCTTGGATGGGATGAAGTGGGTTCAAGAATTACAGTTGCTGTAAAAGATGAAATTGGTGCAATTGGTAAGTTATCTGAAATTTTTGTTGAAAATAATGTGAATATCAATCATATTGGTGTGTATTCTTTTGAAGATGGAATTGCCAATCTAGTTATTCGTTGTGATACAACTGAACCAGATGATTTACAAGCAGATTTAGAACGTAAAGGCTATAAAGTGTTAGAGTGCTTTGTTCGTGATAAATAAAAAAAGGTCTAATTCATATGAATTAGGCCTTTCTTTAAGCTTTTTCTGGTACAACAACAGCTAATCCGCCTAGTGCACTTTCTTTTAATTCGATTGGAAGTTTTTTACCTGTTAAATTCATGGTTTGAACAACCATATCAAAGCTTACACGGTTCTTTTTCACGTTTCGTAAATATTTGGCTAGTCTTGCGGCATCCACACTTCTTTGTGCAGCTACGGCATTTCTTTCAATACAAGGAATCATTACGTATCCTCCGACTGGATCGCATGTAAGTCCTAGATGGTGTTCTAATCCAATTTCAGCAGCACATTCGATTTGTTCGTTATTTTGAAGTTGACAATAAGCGACAAAAGCAGCACCCATAGAGCAGGCAGCACCAACTTCTGCCTGACATCCAGCTTTGGCTCCTGAAATAGTTGCGTTTGTCTGAATTAGATTTCCAATCAATCCAGCGACTTTAAGGCCTTGGATAATTGTCTTTTTAGGATAATTTTGATCGTGATAGAAATGGTATACAAGACTAGGTAGAACGCCACAACTACCCATGGTTGGAGCTGTTACGACAATGCCTCCACTTGCGTTTTGTTCATTGGCTGCATAGGCATAACTACTTAATAATAAACTGTTTTTATCTTGAATATCGTTACAGCTTTGTGCCGACTGATGTAAAGCATGAGCTACACGGTCAATTTTCAAGCTTCCAGGTAAAACACCTGTTTTCTTTAATCCGGTATTTACTGTTTTCAACATTTGTTTAAAGATTTGATTCATGTAAGAGTCAAAATCAGAATCTTCAACTTCATCAATGTACTGATCTAAACGTAAATGACGTTCATTACAATATACTTGAATGTCATCCATTTTTGTGTGTGGATAAATTTCAGGATCTACATTGCCTTTTTTTCCGTCGATTTCAATTTTTCCTCCACCAATAGATACAAATGTATGTTCTGCAATCTTTGTATCATTCTCAAAAACTTCAATAATCATTGTGTTTGGGTGTTCAACAGGGGTTTTCATGTCAAAAACGATTTCACATTTACTAGCGCCTAACGTTTTTAATATGATTTTATCTGTAAGGTGTCCTTTTCCTGTAAGAGCTAAAGAACCAAATAATGTGATTTTGAAGTTTGTAGCTTCTGGATAATGTTCGTTGATATATTTAGAAGCCATCATTGGACCAAACGTGTGAGAACTGCTTGGACCGGGTCCGATTTTATAAATTGTCTTAATACTTTGCATGTCATTTTCCTTTCAGAATCTTAATATATTATATTGTATTTTTTTAAAAAGGGATATTAAAAAATTATATATTTATTAATAATTATTAAGATTTTATTGTGCTAAAATAGATGGTGCTTAAAGAAAGCATCTAAGGGGATATGTAGATATGAAAAAAGAAGACGGACGTTTAAGGGGAATGGACGGATTACGTGGGATTGCGATTATTGCGATTACGCTATTCCATATGTTTCCAAGTATTTTTAGGGGTGGATACTTAGGAGTTGTATTGTTCTTTGTATTAACTGGATTCTTATTGGTGGTATCAGGTAAGAAGAAGATGAATCAAAAAGAGTTTTCATTGCGTGATTACTATCTTGCCAGAATCAAAAGAATATATCCACCATTACTCGTGATGGTATTTACTACATTGGGAATCTATTTTATTTTGGCTAAGGACACATTGTATAACATGAAAATGCAGGTGTTCAGTATTTTGGCTGGGTTCAATAACTGGTGGCAGATTTCGCAAAGTATTGATTATTTTACGCGTATTGCGAATACTTCGCCATTCTCACATTTATGGTTTTTATCTATAGAGATGCAGTTCTATTTGATTTTTCCATTGTTGTTGTTTGGAATGTATAAATTGAAAGATAAAAAAGGAGAATCTTTCGCAATTAAAACAGTATTTGGTGTAACCGTAGGTTTTGCACTTGTGATGCCAATTCTATATTTATGTAGAGTGAATGTTACACGATTATATTATGGAACGGATACGCGAATCTATTCATTGTTTGCGGGGATGCTTCTAGGTTGGATCTATACAAAAGGGGAGGCAACTAAAAAGAATTTCTATACTTCAATTGGATTGCTTGGAGTGTTTGTGATTTCATGTTTTATTTTTGATGGGCGTATGCCAATTGTTTATTTGTTTGTGCTTGCATTAATGACAATTTTATCTATGTATTTAATTGAAAAAACGGCAGACAGTTCAATTTCATTGGATGTTCCAGGTTTAAAGTGGATTGGCCAACATAGTTATGAAATCTATTTATGGCAATATCCTGTCATATATTTGTTCCAATATAAAGATTGGAATAAAAATTTTGTGATGTATTTGATTGAATTCGTGCTATTGATTTTGTTGGTTGTATGGTCAAATTATTTCTTGAAAGTATTTAAATATAAACAAATCAAACCTAAATTTCAAAAAGCCGTTTTGGCATGTGGGATTGTGGGATTGGTATTTCAAACAACAGGTGTTGTTGCCTTAGCAACTTCAAAAGCAATGGATTCTACAGAATTGCAGAAGCGTATCGCGGAAAATGAAAAGGCAATTGCGGAAAATAAGAAAAATGCAAAATCAGATGGTAGTGTTGAAAAAGGCAAAGCAGATGACTATGCATCAAGTGGAAACTCTCAGAAAGTGTCGGATAAAGGATTGTTTTGTTTAGGGGATTCTGTTATGTTGTCGGCATATACAAATATTCAAGATATTTATCCGGATGCGACAATAGATGCCGCTGTTTCAAGACAAATATATCATGCTCTAGATATTTTAAGTTGGTATAAGTCTCAAGGAAATATTCATAATACAATTGTGATTTCGCTTGGAACAAATGGCGTTTTGGATGAGAAAACAGTTGAACAATTGCTAGAAATGATTGGTAAAGATAAGTCTATATTCTGGGTTAATGTATATGCACCTGGAGTTGAATGGGAAGCTAGCAACAATAAATATCTGAATGAATTGGCTAAAAAACATTCAAATGTCACAATTATAGATTGGAACTCTTATATTTCTAAGCATACAGACTTATTAGAAGCAGATGGGATTCATCCAATTGAAGAGGGTGCGGATGCATATGCTAAATTGATTCAAAAGTCTATCAATTCGGTTATGAAAAAACAGAAAAAAATTGAAGAAAATAAATAAAAATACTGCAGAGGAATTAATCTTCTGCAGTTTCTTTTGTATATGAATCTAAATCATTAGGAAAATTGATTTTGTTTAATTTTTTAATGCTTAGTTCAACTGAAACATCAATATCAGCACTTGCTTCATCTACAGTTTGAGTTCCTGTAAAGCTTAAAACAAGGTGAGATATTTTCTTGTTTTTGATGGTTGCTTCAAGCGTTGCATCATCTAGTTTGATTGATCCCATATTATCTAGAAGAGTGGCTAGTTTAGATGTGTTGACTTTAAATGTATATGTATCATTTTCTTTTTTAGAAGAATCAAATAATTCGCATAATTGGTCATCTGTTAAATCTAAGAAGGGGTTATAGGTATTTAATTTTGAATTCTTTTTAAGTCCGATCTTATCAACTGTACTTTGGGTTTTTGTGCCCATGGAATTTAAATAGGTTTTTCCATCTTTAATGTAGAAGTTTAAAAAGTTGGTTTGTACATTTTTTCCTGCAACTAAACCTATTGAAGTAGCAACTTGTAGATCTTCTTTTTGAAGAATTTGTGCATCAACATTCATTTTTGAATCTTTCAAATCCAATGTTCCATTGATTTGGGCGCTTTTTAGATTTAATGTATTATCTAACGCATCAAAAAATGTAAGGATGTCATCGTTGTTTTTTGAGTTTGAACATCCTGCAAGGGAAAGTGATAAAAAACAAGTTATAATTAGGGTTAAAATTTTTTTCATTTGGAACTCCTTTAAACTTCTTTATTGTATGCATAAATATAGGGGTTGTCAAAATGGACAAATGAAAAAGCACCTACTTTATGCAGGTGCTTAAAAAGGATAGGCATTATTTATAACTCATTTTTCAAATTTTGTCAAGTTTTTATTGACATTTGGCGGTTTTACTAGTAGTATAATAAATTGCATAATAGTGTGAGTTTTCAGGTGAAAACCACCTAGTATAGTACAAATTCGAACGAAAGGATGGCATGCATGGACAACAACAAAGCATATCGTATTGTCTCGTGTGGAAAAAAATCTTCCCGCCGAGATTACTCAAAGGTTAGTGGTAAATTAGAGTTACCTAATCTTGTCGAAATCCAGACAGATTCATTTAAATGGTTTACGCAACAAGGTATCCAAGAAGTATTTGAAGAAATCTATCCAATTGAAAACTATGGAAAAAACATTCGCTTAAACTTCCTTCGTTATCATTTTGAAGAACCAAAATATAACGCAGAAGAATCTATGTATAGAGAATGCAACTTTGCAGCACCTCTATATGCAGATATGGAATTGGAAGTTACAGACTCAGAAACTGGGGAAGTTGTAACTAAGAGTGAAGAAGTATATTTAGGGGATTTCCCTTTAATGACAGAAACTGGTACATTCATCATTAATGGTGCAGAACGTGTAATCGTTAGTCAGATCGTACGTTCTCCAGGTGCATATTTTGCGGACAGTTATGATGAAAAAACTGGTAAACAAAACTTTAGCTGTGAATTAATTCCAAGTCGTGGTACTTGGTTAGAGTTCATGACTGAACAAAAGAAAACTACAAACGGACGTTTAATCAACGTTTCTATTGACCGTCGTCGTAAAGTATTATTCAGTATTTTATTCAAGGCGATTGGTATGTCTTTGAATATCGGAGTGAATGAAGATACTCACGATACATCAATGATGGAAACATTCCTTCGTGCAATGGGACGTAATTGGTCTGATGTAGCTACAGATGCAGAAGATCGCGAATACATGAATATGTATTTGTTGTTGTATACTGCTTTCTTCGGTAAATATGAAGAAATCGAAAATACTTTATTGAACGATAAAGTAAAAACAACACAAGAAGCTTTACTTTCTTTCTATGAAAACCAAAGAAGTGATGAAATCCCTACATTAGATGGATCAATTACTTTAATGCAGGCTAAATTCTTTGATCACCGTCGTTATGACTTGACGAAGGCTGGTCGTTATAAATTACGTAAGAAATTAAATGCGATCGATCGTATGTATGGTATGAGCCTTGCTCATGATATTGTTGATGTAAATGGCAACGTATTCATGGAAAAAGGTACTATGGTTCACCGTGATGAAAGAAATGCATTACGTGAAGAATTGGCTAAGGGTACTTATTGTGTCGCTTATCCATTCCGCTCAGAATTCCATGAAGAAGATATCGTTTCAATTCCAACAAGCTGGACTACAGGATTAATTGGTCGTGTATTAGCTAGTGATGTTGAAACTGAAGATGCTTATTTAGATGCTGGTACAGTATTAACTGAACAAGATGTTTTAGCAATCCAAAAGGTTGTTGAAAATGTTGATATTTTTGCAGGATTGTTTGCACAACCTGTTAAATTAACAGCAGAAAATATGGATTCTATATTTAACTATGGTCAACGTTTATATGCTCTTGGACGTTTAACAAATGCACAAGGTGAAGATATCGTTGATGCAGATATGGAATTGGTAGCTAACCGCTATATGGTTGGTGTAACTCCAGATACAATTGATAGCGATGTTGAAATGCAAGTTAAACAACGTGCTTTAAGTGAGGATATCACAGCATGGTTGATTGGTGCATGTGTTCAAGAATTATATATTATTGACAATAATGGGGATGAAGTACGTGTTGCTGGAAATGACCCATTCGCAAATAAACACACAATTACAGTTTCAGATATGTATGCATTCTTCTCATATAGCTTAAATGTTATGGAAGGTGTAGGAACAACAGATGATATCGATATGTTAGGTAATCGTCGTATTCGTTCTGTTGGTGAATTGATTCAGAACCAGTTCCGTATTGGTTTATCTCGTATGGAACGTGTCGTTAAAGAACGTATGTCAATTCAAGAAATGGATAGCTTAACTCCAAGAAAATTGACAAATATTCGTCCTTTAACAGCTGCAATTAAAGAATTCTTCTCTAGTTCACAGTTATCACAGTTCATGGATCAACAAAACCCTTTAGCTGAATTGACAAATAAACGTCGTATTTCAGCCTTAGGTCCAGGTGGTATCAGTCGTGATCGTGCAAGTTTCGAAGTACGTGACGTTCACAACTCTCACTATGGTCGTATTTGTCCAATCGAAACACCAGAAGGACCAAACATCGGTTTGATCAACAACTTAACTACATATGCTCGTATCAATGAATATGGATTTATTCAAACACCTTACCGTAAGGTAAATGCTGATGGTACTGTTAGTGAAGATACAGTTTACTTAAGTGCTGATGAAGAAGCAGATTATGTAATCGCTCAGGCCAATGAGGTTCGTGATGGTCATTTAGTAAATGAACGTGTCGTAGCTCGTAAGGCTGGTGAAACTATCATCGCGGATCGTAACGAAGTAGAACTTGCCGACGTCAGTCCAAAACAGATCGTATCTGTAGCGACTGCCTGTGTCCCATTCTTGGAAAACGACGATGCGTCTCGTGCCTTAATGGGTGCCAACATGCAGCGTCAGGCCGTTCCATTATTAGTTCCTCATTCACCTTATGTAGGTACTGGTATTGAATATAAAATTGCCAAGGACTCAGGTGTTGGTATTGTCGCAAAACAAGATGGTGTAGTTGAATATGTAGATGGTTTACGTATTGTTGTTAAAGACAATGAAGGTGAAAACCACACTTATCAGTTACGTAAGTTTGCTCGTTCAAACGCAAGTACTTGTATCAACCAACGTCCAATTGTAGAAGTTGGGGAAAAGGTTGAAAAAGGCGATATCTTAGCAGATGGTCCAAGTATGCAAAATGGTGAATTGGCTTTAGGTCAAAACGTTGTTATTGCATATACAACATGGCATGGATATAACTACGAGGATGCCATCATCATGTCAGAACGTATGGTTAGTGATGATGTATATACTTCAATCCACGTAGAAGAATATGATATTGACTGTCGTGAAACTAAGTTAGGTCCAGAAGAAATCACTCGTGATATTCCTAACGTTGGTGAAGCAGCAGTTCGTAAGCTAGATTCAAATGGTATCATCATGGTTGGTGCCGAAGTTAAAGAAGGAGATATCTTAGTTGGTAAGGTTACTCCAAAAGGACAAAGTGAAGTTAGTCCTGAAGAAAAATTATTATTAGCAATCTTTGGTGAAAAATCACGTGAAGTTCGTGACAATTCATTGAAAGTACCTCATGGTGGTGCTGGTATTGTTCATTCTATTCGTGTGTTTAAACGTGGAGATGGATCGGATCTTCCTCCTGGAGTAAATATGCGTGTTAAAGTATATATCGTTCAGAAACGTAAGATTTCTGAAGGTGATAAAATGTCTGGTCGTCACGGTAACAAAGGTGTCATCTCTAAGATTCTACCTATCGAAGATATGCCATTTATGGCTGATGGACATCCAGTTGATATCTTGTTGAACCCATTCGGTGTACCTTCTCGTATGAACATTGGACAGATTCTAGAAATCCACTTAGGTTACGCTGCTCGTAAATTAGGTGTTAAATTCTCTACTTCTGTATTTGATGGTTTATCAAATGAAGACTTACAAGATGTAATGCGCGAAGCAAGCATGACTGTCGATGGAAAACAGGTATTGTACGATGGACAAACTGGACAACCATTTGATGAACGTATTAGTGTCGGTGTAATGTACATGATCAAGTTAGCCCACATGGTTGACGATAAGTTACATGCTCGTGCTACAGGTCCATATTCTTTAGTTACTCAGCAGCCATTGGGTGGTAAAGCTCAAAATGGTGGTCAGAGATTTGGAGAAATGGAAGTTTGGGCATTGGAAGCATATGGTGCCGCTCACACATTACAAGAAATCTTGACAATTAAATCAGATGATATTCAAGGTCGTATCAAGACTTATGAAGCCATCATCAAAGGTAAGGATATTCCAGAACCAGGTGTTCCAGAATCATTCCGTGTATTGATGCACGAATTACAAGGTCTAGCAATCGATATTCGCTTGTTAGATGAAAACAATAACGAGGTTGACATCACATTAGATGATGATGACCAGGACGTTCATCCAGCTCAACCTTTACCAGAACAAACACAAAAGGAAGAGCTAGTAGACGATATTGAAGAAGAAAATAACGAAGAAGAGGAGGCGTAGTATAAAATATGAGTATTAACAATTTTGCCTCGATTCAGGTTCGCTTAGCGAGTCCAGAAACGATTTTAAAATGGAGTCATGGTGAAGTAACAAAGCCTGAGACAATTAACTATCGTTCACAAAAAGCAGAACGTGATGGTTTATTCTGCGAACGCATTTTCGGTCCAACTAAGGACTGGGAATGTGCTTGTGGTAAATATAAAAAAGTACGTTTTAAAGGTGTTGTATGTGACCGTTGTGGTGTAGAAATCACAAAAGCAAGCGTAAGACGTGAGCGTATGGGTCACATCCACTTAGCTGCACCAGTAGCTCATATTTGGTACTTACGTGGAATTCCTAGCCGTATGGCATTGTTGTTGGATGTAACACCAAAACAATTGGAAGAAGTTGTATATTTCGTAAGCTACATTGTTACGGATCCAAAAGAATCTGGTTTAGCTTATAAACAAATTCTTTCTGAACGTGAATTCCGTGAAAACCAAGCTATTTATGGTTCAACAGGATTTACAGCTCAAACAGGTGCGGAAGCCGTACTTCGTTTATTACAAGATGTAGATTTAGAATCTGAATATCAAGAAGTACAAGATGCGCTTGAAAAAGCACAAGGTGAAAAACGTAAGAAATTAATCAAGCGTTTAGATACAATCAATGCATTCCGTAATAGTGAAAACTTGCCAGAATGGATGATTCTGACTAACATTCCGGTAATACCTCCTGATTTACGTCCAATGCTTCAATTGGATGGTGGTCGTTTTGCGACAAGTGACTTAAACGATTTGTATCGTCGTGTCATCACTCGTAACAATCGTTTACGTAAATTGTTAGATTTGGGTACTCCAAATATCATCGTTCAAAACGAAAAACGTATGTTACAGGAATCTGTGGATGCTTTAATTGACAATGGTCGTCGTTCAAAACCTATTACAGGTGCTGGTGGACGTGCATTAAAATCATTGTCTCACTCATTAAAAGGTAAACAAGGTCGTTTCCGTCAGAACTTATTAGGTAAGCGTGTTGACTTCTCTGGTCGTTCTGTAATTGCCGTTGGACCAGATTTGAAAATGTACCAATGTGGTATTCCACGTGAAATGGCAGTTAACTTGTTTAAACCATTTATCATTAATGAAATCGTAAACCAAGGATTAGCACAAAATCCTAAAAATGCAGAAAAATTAATTGAACGTCGTGATCCACGTATCTGGGATGTTGTTGAAACAGTAATCGACGGATATCCAGTATTGATGAACCGTGCGCCTACATTACACCGTTTGGGTATTCAGGCCTTCTTGCCTAAACTAGTAGAAGGACGTGCAATGCGTCTTCACCCATTAGTATGTACTGCGTTCAATGCCGACTTCGATGGTGACCAGATGGCCATCCACGTTCCATTAGGAGAAGAAGCTCGTGCTGAAGCATTAGTTATGATGCTTGGTTCTCACAATATCTTAGGTCCTAAAGATGGTAAACCAATCGTTACGCCAGGACAGGATATGGTTATGGGTAACTTCTATTTAACAATGGAAGAAACTAAAGATGAATTCTTTGCAGAAGCTAAACACTACGAAGAAGTTGGTTGCCCATTAGAAGCAGCGCACTGGCACCGTTTTGGTGAAAGTGAAGGTCATGTATATACAGACGAAGATGAAGTTATGATGGCATACCAGTCAAAACAAGTTCACCTTCACACTCGTATCGCATTGCCTGTATGCAATATGCATAAAACATCGTTTGATGAAAAACATAAAAATGATTATTTAATTACAACAGTTGGTAAGATTGTGTTCAACTCAATGTTCCCTGAAGATTTCCCATATATTAATGAGGTATCAAAAGAAAACTTTATTAGTACTCCTGATAAATACTTTATTGCTCCAGGACAAAACATTAAAGAATACATCGAAGCTATGCCTTTAGTTGATGCGGTTAAGAAAAAAGATTTAGGTAAAGTTATTGCCGAAGTCTTCAAACGTTATGATGTAGATCAAACAGCTGAAATTCTTGACCAGATCAAATCATTAGGATTTGAATATTCAACAGTAGCTGGTATTACAGTTGCCTTGTCAGATATCGAAGTGGCTCCTCACAAAGATGAATATATCGATGAGGGTCGTGTTAAAGCCGATCAGTTAAAACACTTACAACGTAAAGGTATGTTGACAATGGAAGAATGGGAACGTCACTTATCTAAGATGTGGGATGATCAAAAAGACAAGATCGTAACATCATTGATGAACAACTTGCCTCGTAAAAACCCAATCAACATGATGGCGACTTCTGGTGCTCGTGGTAACGCGTCAAACTTTACTCAGTTAGCTGGTATGCGTGGTTTAATGGCAAAACCTGGTCACGCTAAAGCTGGTGCTGGTGAATATGTACCAACCATCATAGAAGTTCCTATCTATTCTTGTTTCCGTGAAGGATTAAACGTAAGTGAGTTCTTTATCTCAACTCACGGTGTGCGTAAAGGTCTTACAGATACTGCCTTAAAAACAGCCGAATCTGGTTACTTAACTCGTCGTTTGGTTGATGTTGCCCAAGATGTAATTATCAAAGAAGACGATTGTGGTACTGATAAGGGTTACTGGATCGAAACATTAATGGATCGTAAGACAAATTCTGTTATCGAACCATTACAAGATCGTTTAGTTGGTCGTTATTCTAAACAAGATGTAACAGATCCAAAGACAGGTGAATTAATTATTGCGAGTGATGAATTTATCACTGATGAGCTTGCTAAGAAAATTGTAGATGCTGGTGTTACAGGTATGTATATCCGTTCTGTATTTACTTGTAAGTCTCGTTTAGGTGTTTGTCGTAAATGTTATGGACGTAACATGGCTACAGGTAAAGACGTTGAAGTTGGTGAAGCTATTGGTATCATGGCTGCCCAATCAATCGGTGAACCAGGTACACAGTTAACAATGCGTACATTCCATACAGGTGGTGTTGCCGGTGCCGGTGCAGAAGATATCACTCAAGGTTTGCCTCGTGTTGAAGAATTGTTCGAAGCTCGTTGTCCAAAAGGTGTTGCGGTAATTGCTCAGATTTCAGGTGAAATTACTTCAATCGAACGTATTGAAGGAACAATGCGCCAAGAAGTTATTATCACAAACGAACACGAAAGTGTTTCTCATAAAATTAATGCGAACCAGTCTATGCGTCCATGGGTTCAAATCGGTGCTAAGATTGAAGCCGGTGTTGCGTTGACTGAAGGTCCATTAGATCCAAAAGAATTATTACGTGTTGCTGGTGTACGTGAAGTTCAAGACTATATCTTGAAGGAAGTTAAGAAAGTATACCAAAGCCAAGGTATCGAAATTAGCGATAAGCACTTGGAAGTAATGATCAAACAGATGATGAAGAAAGTAATCGTTGTAGATAGTGGAGATACAGATTTAAATGTTGGTGTTCAATTGTCATTGAATAACATCACAAAAATCAACCGTAACGCATTGTTAAGCGGAAAAACTCCTGCTACTTTCAAACCTGTATTATTAGGTATTTCTAAGTCTTCTGTTGAAACAGATTCTTTCTTATCAGCCGCTTCATTCCAGGAAACTACAAAGGTTCTTACAGATGCGACTATTAAGGGTAAAGTTGACCACTTAATTGGTTTGAAAGAAAATGTTATTATTGGTAAGTTGATTCCTGCAGGTACTGGATGTCAGGGAGACCGTCCACAAAATCTAATTGTTGCTGAAAAGGCAAAAGAACTTCGTGACAAACGTATTGCACGTATGAAAGAAGTTCATGATGAGGAGTTTGATAAACTTGTATCTGGCTCTGATGATAGAGATATGATGGATAGTGCAGAACCTTCAGTAGAAGAATCAATTCTACAAGATGCAGAAACTACGGATAATAATTCAATGGATATCCAATCTGAAGAATAAGAATATAAGGAGTAGGTGAATGCCTATTCCTTTTCTTTGGGAGCAAAAATGGAAAAATATTTTGATTTAGGTAGAGCCTATTATACATATTTAAAAAACAGTACAAAGAAGGATCAATGTACTGTTAGTGTTGTATGTGATGATATTGATATTAAACATAACGTCATGGATGGTTTATTGTTTGATGGTGCATTCATATATGATGGACTTCAAGAAGGTGTAGATGGAACTATCACTGTTTGTGATGAAAATATTACACTGAATGGGTGTGAATTGTCAGATTTAAAATATGATAATTATTTATCTAATTCCAACGGAACCATAATAAAAAAGTAGGACAAATGTCCTACAAGATTTGAATATTATTTTTTAAGCATGTATCGACCATGTCTTCAGGCCATAAGCTTGCCTGGACTTCTCCGATATGTGCTTTTTTTAGTAGAAGCATACATAGTCTAGATTGACCGATTCCTCCACCTAAAGTATATGGCAATTCTTTGTTTAGAATGGCTTTATGGAAAGGTAATTCACATCTTTCTAAACAGTTTTCTTTTTTCAATTGTTCTAATAATGTATCTTCATCTACACGAATCCCCATAGAAGAGATTTCTAGAGCACTTTGTAGCGGCTCATACCAAAATAGGATATCTCCATTTAGTGTCCAGTCATCATAGTCGGGAGCACGACCATCGTGTTTTTCATTGTTTGATAATTTATCGCCAATTTGCATCACAAATACACAGCCATGTTCTTTTGTGATGGCATTTTCTCTTTCTTTTGCGTTCATATTTGGATGCATATCCAATAGTTCTTGAGTTGTGATAAAGAAAATATTATCAGGTAAATGATTCACAGCCTGAGGATATTTGTACCATACTTCATGTTCCATATGTTTAATGACTTTAAAAATCGTACGAACATGTTCTTCTAGTGTTTGTTGGGTACGCTCATTTTTAGAAATGATTTTTTCCCAGTCCCATTGATCGACATAAGTAGAATGAATGTTATCTAATTCTTCATCTTTACGAATGGCATTCATATTTGTATATAAGCCTTCATGTAATTTAAATCCATATTTCTTTAAAGCCATACGCTTCCATTTCGCTAAAGAGTGAACAACTTCCATTTGTTCATCAGGAAGTTCTTTCATAGTAAAAGATACAGGTTTTTCTATACCGTTTAAATTGTCATTTAAACCAGAACTTTGTGTGACGTATAAGGGTGCTGAAATTCTTGATAAATTTAATTCTTTACCAAATTCATATTGAAATGTGTCACGTATATATTTAATAGCTTCTTGTGTTTCTCTGACAGTTAATACTGGATCATAGTTTTCGGGTATAATAAGTTTCATATTATCATCTTCTCCTCAATGTAAGTATTGTATCACAAAATATGAAAAGATTTTCAATTTATTTTGTGATAAAATCATTTTATGAACATTTTATTTTCAATTAACGCAAAATTTATAGATTTGACAAAGACATGTATACGTTCCATTATTCGATTTGACAAGAATATTGATTTCTATATTCTGCATCATGATTTGAATCAAGAACATATGGATGATTTAAGATGTACTTTTTTGGAATGTGCTTTTTATTTTATAGAAGTAAAGGAAGAAGAATTTAAGGAGTTTCCTATTTCGTCTCGATATCCTCTAGAAATTTACTATCGATTATTCGCTTCGGATTTGTTGCCTAAAACATTGGATCGAATTCTTTACTTGGATGTGGATATTGTTGTGATTCAAAGTTTAAGGGAATTGTATAACATGGATTTTGAAAGTAATCTTTATATCGCTTCGAGTCATGTAAATGAGTGTATGACGCATTTAAATGCGAAAAGATTAGGGCTAAAAGAAGATGTGCCATATATCAATACTGGGGTTTTGTTGATGAATTTAGAATTATTGCGTAAACAATTAAATAAGCAAGATATTTTAAATTATGTGAATGCATACAAGAAAAAGCTTGTACTCTTTGATCAAGATGTATTGACGGCATTATATGGAGATAAGACGAAACTAGTGGATTATCGTAAATATAATTTAAGTGAGAGAATGATGAATTTCTATAATTTAAGAAATCCGAGAAGCAAGATAGATCTGGATTGGGTGAAACAGAATAGTGTTATCATACATTATTGTGGAAGAATGAAGCCTTGGAATGGTAAATATATAGGTTGTTTAGATTGTTTTTATAGGGAGATAAAAGAATGAGAGATAGGTTTTCAAATCGTTTAGGATTTATTTTAATTAGCGCAGGATGCGCAATCGGAATTGGCAATGTTTGGCGATTTCCATATATTGTAGGACAATATGGTGGTGCTGCATTTGTCTTGATTTATTTATTTTTTCTAGTCATATTAGGATTGCCAGTTATGGTTATGGAGTATTCGGTAGGACGTGCCAGTCAAAAAAGTGCAGCCCTATCTTTTGATGTGCTAGAGCCAAAAGGAACAAAGTGGCATTTTATGAAGTATGTGGCAATGGCAGGAAATTACATACTGATGATGTTTTATACTTCGGTTTGTGGATGGTTGTTTTATTATTTCTACAAAATGTTGATGGGTGATTTTAATGGATTAAATGTGAGTCAAATCAATAATGAATTTGGTTTAATGTTGTCAAATCCTTTGATTCAAGTAGGCATGATGTTTTTAGTTGTATGTATTGGTTTTTTCATTTGTTCAAAAGGCTTGCAGAATGGTGTTGAAAAAGTATCAAAATATATGATGTTGTGTTTATTGGTGTTGATGCTTGTATTAGCTGTACGTTCACTTATTTTGCCAGGGGCTATGGAGGGCGTAAAGTTTTACTTATTGCCTGATTTTTCAAAGATGCAAAATATATCGGATGTCGTATTTGCGGCTATGGGACAAGCTTTCTTTACTTTAAGTTTAGGTATTGGTGCCATTGCGATATTTGGTAGTTACATTGATAAAAGTAAAAAGTTAACTTCAGAAGCCATTACGGTTGTATGTTTAGATACATTTGTCGCATTGGTTGCAGGCTTTATCGTGATTCCAGCTTGTTTTGCGTATAATGTGGATCCTGGACAAGGTCCTGGATTGATTTTCCAAACATTACCAAATATATTTGCGAATATGCAGTTTGGAAATCTTTGGGGAGCTTTGTTCTTCTTATTTTTGAGTTTTGCGGCATTAACTACAATTATTGCGGTATTTGAAAATATTATCACTATGACAATGGAGTGGACAGGATGGTCTCATTCAAAAACCATCAAAGTAAGTTTTGTACTTGTCTTTGTGCTATCTTTACCTTGTGCATTGGGATTTAATGTGTTGTCTTTTATTCAACCTTTAGGTGCTGGCTCAACCATTCAAGATTTAGAAGATTTTATTGTATCGAATAATTTATTGCCTTTAGGATCACTTTGTTATGTATTGTTTTGTACATCTAAATATGGATGGGGATTTAAAAACTTTTTAAAGGAAGCTAATTGCGGAGAAGGAATATCTTTCCCTAAACAAGTTGGTTTCTATGTTTCATATATCATTCCTGTAATTATTTTGGTAATATTTATACAGGGATATATTTCTAAATTCTTGTAGGAGGAGCCATTATGATTAAAAAGAGAAAAGTAGTTATTGTTGGGGCAGGAAATGTAGGTGCAAGTACAGCTTTCTGCATGATCAATCAAGGGATTTGTGATGAAATTGTATTAATTGATATGAATACAGAAAGAGCTAAAGGTGAAACTTTAGATATGATTCATAGTATTGCCTTTATGAATCGTAATATGGAAATCAAATTGGGAGATTATACAGATTGTAAAGATGCAGATGTTTTGGTTATTACGGCAAGTGCTCCAATGGGTAAGGAAAACGATCGTTTAGTGGCTTTAAAATCAAGCTCTAAGATTGTTACGAGTATTGTTTCGAGTGCAATAGAAAATGGATTTGATGGATTTATCGTAGTTGTTTCAAATCCAGTCGATATTATGACTTATGTGGCTTATAAGGTTTCTGGTTTACCAGCAAATCAAATCATTGGTTCAGGAACGTTATTAGATTCTGCTCGTTTACAATGTCATATTGCCGATTGTATTGATGTGGATCCAAAGAGTATTCATGCCTATGTTTTAGGAGAACATGGGGATAGTGAAATGATTCCATGGAGTACAGTTCGTGTGGGTGGTAAAGATATTTACCAAATCATTAAAGATAATCCAACGCGCATGAATGAAGGAATGTTTGAAAGTATTCATGAAGCGGTAAAGAAAGATGGTTGGGAAATCTTCAACCGTAAAGGCAATACATGTTATGGTATTGCCGCAAGTACAACACGTGTTGTTCGTGCGTTGATGTTTAATGAATCCGTAGTACTTCCTGTTTCTACGTATTTAGATGGTCAATATGGACAAGATGGTGTATTTACAAGTGTGCCGGCAATTATTGATGCGACAGGTGTCAAAGAGGTTGTTGAGATTGAAATGACAAAAGAAGAAAAAGAACAGTTTGATGCTTCTTGTAGTCATCTACAAAGTTTTTACAAGGAAGTTTAAGCTTCCTTTTCTTTTAGTGGTATAGGAGGTGTTAGGGTTGGCACAAGGACAAAAGTTAATGACATCTGGATCGATTCCTAAACAGATGGTTTTCTTTGCGTTACCTATTTTATTAGGAAACTTATTTCAACAATTGTATAATACAGTGGATTCCTTAATTGTTGGAAATTTTTTGGGAAGCCAGGCACTTGCAGCGGTAAGTTCAAGTGGAAATATCATCTTTTTAATGATTGGCTTCTTTAACGGTGTTGCGATTGGTGCAGGTGTTGTCATTTCACGTTATTTTGGGGCTAGAGAAATTGAGCGTATGCAGAATGCAATCCATACAACGGTTGCGTTTGGATTGATCGTAAGTTTTATTATGACACTTGTAGGAATCTTTTTTACACCAACATTGCTTCGTTGGATGGGAACGCCTGATAGTGTAATGGCAGCTTCGGTTACATACTTTAAAATTTATTTTTTAGGTTCTTTTGGATCAATCATGTATAACTTTTTTGTGGGTATTTTACAGGCTGTAGGAGATAGTAAGCATTCACTTTATTATTTGATTGTATCAAGTGTTGTAAATATTGTGTTGGATTTATTCTTTATTGCCGTTCTTAAAATGGGAGTTGGATCGGCTGCTTTAGCTACGATTATTTCACAATATATTTCGGCAGGTCTTTGTCTATATTTATTGTTGACGACTACGGGAACGCATCGTATTGTTCCTTCCAAAGTAAAAATTCACAAAGAGCTTCTAGGAGAAATCTTAAAGTATGGCTTGCCTAGTGGATTTCAGAATTCGATTATTGGTTTAGCGAATGTTGTAGTTCAATCGAATATCAACTCTTTTGGGGATATGGCGATGGCTGGATGTGGAGCTTATTCTAAGATTGAAGGATTTGCGTTCTTGCCAATTACTAGCTTTACAATGGCGCTTACAACGTTTGTGGGACAGAATTTAGGGGCTCGCCAATATGATCGCGTTTTAAAAGGTGCTAAGTTTGGTATGATTTGTTCGATGACTTTGGCAGAAATTATTGGTGTAATTATTTTTGTGTTTGGTTCTCAATTTATTGCGGCCTTTGATGCAACGCCAGAAGTAATTCAGTATGGTACTTTGCGTGGGCAAACTAGTGCATTCTTCTTTTGTTTATTAGCGTATTCCCATTGTGTGTCGGCTATTTTAAGAGGGGCTGGAAAGTCTATGATTCCAATGATTGTAATGATGGTTTGTTGGTGCTTCGTGCGTGTTGCAGGCCTTACGATCATGGGTGCTTTAGTACATAATATTTGGTGTGTATATTGGATCTATCCGATTACTTGGTCTTTATCAAGTATCACGTTCTTTATTTATTATCATAGGGTAGATTGGCTTCATGCATAAATTTGACAACTGGATTTAATAAGTGATAGACTTATATCGAGGTAGATAGCTATGAAATCAATGTTAGAAGAATTAAAAGATGTAAAAATTAAAAAACATACAGTTACATCTATTGAATATGATTGCAAGTCTGAAGAAAAAGAGGATGAAGTATTTGATCAAGTTCATAATATTGTCACAAATCATTTAGATGACTTCGCAAAGATTACTTTTGATGTGGAAGCAGATCACAAAGTAAAAGTAGAAATTAGTGAAAACTAGTTAGACCATTTAAAAAATGGTCTTTTTTTTAGTTTTGTATAGTTTTGATAATTATATATTTGATACAATGAGTACAAGAAAGATATGTAGGTACTATAATATGATAATTAAGAAAATAACATCAAAACAAGATGGATTAAAGTTAGAGATTGCGATTATGGAGTGTGAAAATCCAAAAGGAATCGTACAGTTTTCGCATGGTATGGCGGAGCATAAAGAGCGTTATTTTGATTTTATGGGATATTTAAATGATTGTGGCTATATTTGTGTGATTCATGATCATAGAGGGCATGGAAGTAGTGTAAAATCAAAAAATGATTATGGATATTTCTATACTGAAAATGCCGATTATATTGTGGATGATTTATTCCAGGTTACGGAATATGTGCGTGATATGTATCCTGGATTAGAGATAACGTTATTTAGTCATAGTATGGGGACTTTGGTAGCTCGTTGTTACTTAAAAAAATATGATGGATATATTAATCGTTTGATTTTGTGTGGTCCTCCAACCGAAAATTCGGCGGCAAGTCTTGGCTTAGCATTAGCAAAAATAATAAAACCTTTCTATAAGGAAAAGAAAGGTAATGGTTTATTGAATAAAATGGCTTTTGCGGGATATGAATCGGGTAATCGTTGGTTGAGTAAAAATCCAGAGAATGTGGATCGGTATGAAGTGGATGAATTGTGTGGCTTTTTATTTACAACGAATGGTTTTATAAACTTATTTCAATTGATGATCAAAGCTTTTGATAAAAAAGGCTGGAATGTCACTAATGAAAACTTACCAATATTCATGATTGCAGGTCAAGAAGATCCGGTGATTCAGGGTAAGGATAAATTCGAACAGTTAAAACAATTTTTAGTGAGTGTAGGATATAAGAACGTTTCTGGTAAATTGTATCCAACTTTAAAACATGAAATTTTAAATGAAAAAGAGAATCAAATGATTTATGAAGATGTATATGAATTTATAAAAAGTGCCAAGGATTAATCCTTGGTACTTTTTATATAATAAAAAAACTCGCATTTGCGAGTTAATGTTTAC
>NZ_QSPK01000029.1:0-3152 GCF_003436425.1 Eubacterium sp. TM05-53 | reverse complement strand
TTACATGGAGCAGGTGATGAGAATCGAACTCACGTAGTCAGCTTGGAAGGCTGAAGTTCTACCATTGAACTACACCTGCAAATATAAGTGGTGACCCGTGGGCGATTCGAACGCCCGACCCTTTGATTAAAAGTCAAATGCTCTACCAACTGAGCTAACGGGTCACAAGTGGTGCCGACTATAGGAATTGAACCCACAACCTACTGATTACAAGTCAGTTGCTCTACCAATTGAGCTAAGTCGGCATTTAAATGGTGGAGGTTAACGGGCTCGAACCGCTGACCCTCTGCTTGTAAGGCAGATGCTCTCCCAACTGAGCTAAACCTCCGTAAGTGCCTATTTATAATAGCACCGAGTTAAAATAAATGCAAGCACTTTTTGTAAAAATTATTTGAATTTTTATTTTACTAAGAATCAAGGCTAAAATAATAGACAAAATCACAATGATCAATGTTTCTTTTGTTCCTTTATATAGGACTATTACAAGGAATACATAGAGTAAAAAATTTAAAATGGTCATACTGGATATTGTGTTATCTGTATATGTGAAGCATGTGCTAAATAGTATAGCTAAAAGAATGGTTGAAAGAATCCATCCTTTCGTATTTTGCTGATTGGCTGACCATACTAAATAACTAAATATTGTCCAAATTAAAGTGAATAGTATCCATGTTAGAAACATATCTTTTGGCATTGTGTGTGCAAGTATCGTTGAGAATAGTGAATAACTTACAAAACAAACAATGTTAAATAAAGCTGTATTTAACATAGATGTTTTTTCAGAATGTGAACAAAGTGCGATAATGCAGTTTGTGAAGATCCATAATGGTAAGTTTGATAACAATTTGGTTGGATCAAAATATACGATAAATGGCTTAATAAATTCTATATTTACTGGTATAAAGGATACGAATCCGAATACTACAGCTATTAAGGAAATACAGATTGTAAATAGCCATGTGTTGTTGCGGCTTTTTCTTTTCATTATTTTTTAACCTTCTTTGAATAGATTGTTGCGATGGCTAAAAATAAGATACCTACATATAGGAATGTATAAGTCAAGTTATAGGCGAATATAAATAAGCAGATGGCTGCGATTAAATATAAGATTGATGATACGATATTTTTGTTCATAAATGTCCTCCTAATAGAACAAATTATATCACACAAAAAGAAAAACTCCCATTGGGAGCTTTTGAAACAGCATTAAGAGAAAAGGGAATAGGATATGAATAAGTGTTCTGTTGTTTACGGTTTAATGTTAAATGATTTTCCTTAAATTGAGCTTAATCTTCCATGCGGGACAAAAGAATCATTAATCCTGCAGAAACTGTATTGATTGGATCGTCTGTGACAAAGATTGGACATCCTATTGTGTTTTGTAGATAGGAAGGTAGCCCATTCAATAACATGGATCCACCACAACATATGATTCCGCGAGTTTTTACATCTTGCTGCATTGTGATTGGCAAGCTAGATAAAAATTGTAGAATCCAGTTGGCCCATTGTTGTACTAAGAGTGTTAGGATTCCAACTATTTGATTTTCGTTAATGATTGCGGATTTTAGTACATGACTATTTTGGTCCATGCCAACAACTTCTAGACTTTTGGGATTTTGCTGAATATTAACTTGTCCAATCTTACGCTTGATTTTTTCGACTTGTTTTGTTGATACATTGATGTTGTAGGAGTTTAATAGCCAGTTTTTAATGGCGATGTTGATTGTACTTCCAGATACGTTGCAACGAGATTTTTTGATCATCTTGCCGTTCTGGAAGATTGCGATATCACAGTTTGAAGAACCAATGTTTAATACACAGCTAGCAACGGGTAAAAATAAATCGAGTTTTGCACCAATAGCAGCAATCCAAATTTCTTGTTCAAAATAAACGCGGTAAGCACCTAAATCTTCAAGGTGTTCTTTCAATATGTCGCATGATTCTTTACTGAAACTAGTTGGATAGCTGACCAATAAAACAGTTTTTTGAAACATACGAAAGGCTTTGTGTTCATATAGTAGTTGTTCTAGGAGTATGTCTAGAACGTCAAAGTTAATTGGATTTTCACGTAAGGGAGATATTACTTTAATATTTGAATCCATGGATCCGATTAAATCCTTAGCGTCTTCACCAATGCCTAAAACATGATTTTGCCCATCAAGCGCAACCATGCATGGCTCATTATATAGTAGACCATCTTCTTGTGTACAAAGTCGGATGTAGTTTGTACCCAAATCAATTCCCATTTGAATCATGTAACTCCTCCTAATATATGCCTATATTTTACACCAGGTTAAATTGTGATACAATATGCATGCATTCCTACATATATAAATGAACAAAATTGAAAAAATCCAAATATCGAATATAAAGGATATATCGCTTTTGGTGGCGCTGGACTCTATTGAGTTAGAAAAAACTTTAGGCTATCATGATTTATTTTTGTTGTGGAGTCCAACGTTTCAAAAAGCAGGTGTTCCTGTATATATTGTTTTTCCAGATGAGTCGGAACAATTGAAAGAGTATTGTCAGTACTATAATACATATATTCATTATGTTTCAGATCTTGAATTGATTAAACGATTGGATTGTATCCAAGAAAAGATTGTGTTTGGTAAAAAATATTCAGTGATTTTGTCAAAAATGTATGTTGTGCATAATGGAAATTTGCTTGAAGAACAAAAAAGAATAAATAATAAAACAATAAAAAAGCTTTATATAAAAGCTCTTGAATTAAAGTTTGAAAATTTTATAAAAAAAATTAAAAATTCCGTTGACATCCCAAATATCCTTTGGTAATATAAATGAGCGCAAACGAGTTTGCAATGAAAAAAACATGGAGGTTTAGCTCAGTTGGGAGAGCATCTGCCTTACAAGCAGAGGGTCAGCGGTTCGAGCCCGTTAACCTCCACCATGTTGATGGAGAAGTAGCGAAGTGGCTAAACGCGGCTGACTGTAACTCAGTTCCTTTTGGTTCGGCAGTTCGAATCTGTCCTTCTCCACCACTTATTGGGGTATAGCCAAGCGGTAAGGCACAGGACTTTGACTCCTGCATTTCCCTGGTTCGAATCCAGGTACCCCAGCCATTATTTGTTGCAGGTGTAGTTCAATGGTAGAACTTCAGCCTTCCAAGCTGACTACGTGAGTTCGAT
>NZ_QSPK01000028.1 GCF_003436425.1 Eubacterium sp. TM05-53 | reverse complement strand
TGTGGTACTAACAAAATTGCTCACGTTTCTATTCACCACCCATTTGCAAAAGAGGAGCTATATATAAAAAAAGGATGATTTCTCACCCTTAAAAATTATAAACTCTTGTGTAAAGTTTCAAGAACTGTTTTAAGTTCATTGACACCCATTTGACCTGGAGCACTCGCCTTTTTAGCTGCACCAAATGTCAAACAAGAACCAAATACTTCACCAGCCAAACGAGAAATAACACCTGTAGCTGCCATAGACATTGTGATGATTGGACGATCTGCATGTTCTTCAGCCATTTCATTTGTAGCTGACAACAATGTCAATACATCCTTTTTAGATTGAGGCATTACCGCAATCTTAGGAATGTCAGCACCCTTTTCTTGCATAGCACACAAACGAGAAATGATTTCTTCTTTAGATGGTGTTTTAAAGAAGTCATGGTTCGACATGATTACTTTTACTCCATTTTCATGAGCTGTCGTTACAATCGTTTCAACTTCCTTATCTCCTGTATACAATTCAACATCGACTGCATCTACATAACCGCTTTTGGCAACTGCACAGTTTAATTCTACATAATATTCAGTAGATACTTCTAATTCTCCACCTTCTTTTTTAGAACGGAAAGTCGCTAGTACTGGAGTTTCTTTAAATACTTCACGTAATTCTTTAGCTATTTCTACAACAGCCTTTGTATCTTCAACTCCTTCAAACCAATCCATACGCCATTCAATAATATCAGCTGGTGTATCTAAAATAATCTTAGCTTGTTCTAAAACATCTTCTTTACTCTTTCCACAAATAGGAACACAAATCTTTGGTACACCTGCACCAAATTCAACATTTTTCATTGTTACTGTATTCATTTTTTTATTCTCCTTTATTCATATTTTTTGTATACGCATCAACTGACTACTCCTCACCACAAGCAGTGAGGGTTCTTTGCTGACAACATTATGCAGCAATCATACATTATTTTCAAACTTTGGATTCCTATCTTTCTGTTGAAGCAGTGAACTCTACAGTCAAGCACTACATTTAGCACATAGATTGGATAAAATCCACTTCGTCTTTCATTTTTTGATAGTTCCATCCTCATTATAGTTGCCTGGATTCATAGCTCTACGACTTCTGTCCATTTTCATTTAAAGAAATTAAAGATAAACAACCCACAAAAGAAACGTATCATTTATATGGCAAACATCAAAAACAGATATATGCTTCCTGCTGCGCATTCATTCTGTAATTTCATTGTCCAAAACTCCAATATTGATTAAAAGAAGAGATCACAAGTCTCTTCTTTTAGTTTTCATATTGAATATAGTTTCTTAAGAAAGTAGTGCCAGCTTAAGCTAATGCACAACCAAGTCCTGAATAAAAGAAGGCAATAAAGATATCCGGAAAGATTCCAGCTGCTCTAAATCCAATTCCTCCACCCATCATGCAAGCCATGATTATATAGGCTTTTAAATCAAAGAAGTGCCAGAATGGGCGTGTAGCTTCATATCCCATAATTCGTTTTGTGTGTTTTTTGCTCATTTTGAAAAACATCATTCCAAATATATCCGTTTTCATGTTATCACCATTCCTTTTTAACTCTATTATTTTCATTTTAACTTTAGTATCGTTAAAAGTAATGTTTTTGCGTTAATTTACTTAATCAAATACTTTTCGAATGCCTTTTCTGCATCCAAATGTACAGACTTAAAGAGAAGAATACCCCATAGAACATAGGTTGGTATAGCGATAATGGCAGATATGAAATAGGAAAGAACAGCTCCTAGAAATAGAATCAATGCATATGTAAAGCATTGATTTCGCATATCTAAAGAAATATATGCCTTATCATACTTTTCAGGATGATTTAGTGTACGAAAGCCAGAAACAAAATATGCCCCTTTTTCTTTTAGTAACGCAAATATGATTCCCAAAACAAGAAACAACACTGCCAAGATAATACATGCCACAAATCCAATATTCATAATTAGCTCCTTTCGGATAAATTGTATCACATCTTTTTTTGAAACAATTTTCTGATTTTTACATTTATTTTCATTTTAGGGTTGCCACTTACAAAGAAATGGTGTATTCTATGCGTATGAACACTTCAAGACATTATTACTTTTACTTTAAATAGCCCTGAGAAAAGCCATATGTATACGATGGTTATTTTTAAGTTTCAGGGCATTACACAAAAGCATTTCTAATTCGAAATGCTTTTTTTAACATTTAAAGTGCTGTTCTAGAAAAGAGGAAATGATATGAAATACGGATTGATAGGTGAGCACTTGGGGCATAGTTTCTCCAAACAAATTCAGACAAGAATTGCAGAAATTGAGAACGTAAAAGAGTATGACTACCAATTGGTAGAATTAAATAAAGAAGAGTTCAAAGAATTTATGGAAAAGAAAGATTTTAAAGGAATCAACGTAACTATTCCATATAAAAAGGATGTCATTCCTTACTTAGATGAAATGGATGAGAGTGCCAAGGCTATTGGTGCAGTCAATACTATCATCAATGTAGATGGTAAACTAAAAGGTTTCAACACAGACTTTGGTGGATTCTTATATATGGTGAAAGCACACAACGTTCATATGGAAGGCAAAAAAGTATTGATCATCGGAAACGGTGGTGCATGTGCTGCTGTTAAAGCCGTTTGTAAACATGAAAACGCAAAAGACATTGTGATCGTATCAAGAAGTGCTGATCATGGTGCCATTAGCTATGATGAAATGTATACATCCCATTTAGATGCAGATATTGTCGTGAATACAAGTCCAGTAGGTATGTATCCTAATATTGCGAATGCTCCAATCGATGTAAGTTGGTTCCATAAATTAGAATGTGTATTAGATGTTGTATACAATCCAATTCTTACACGTTTATGTTTTGAAGCCCAAGAAGCCGATATCAAGCGTGTAATTGGTTTGGAAATGTTGATTGCGCAAGCCAAATATACATTTGAGATTTTCGAAAACATGTCTTTTGATGATTCCATCATTGATGACATCAAAAAGGAAATGTTGAAAGATCGTTGTAACATTGTATTGATTGGTATGCCTAGTGCTGGTAAAACAACAATTGGTAAAATGCTTGAAGAAAAGCTTGGAAAAGAATTTATCGACTTAGACGATATGATTATTGCCAAAGCCGGCAAAAGCATTCCTGAAATCTTCCAAGAATCTGGAGAAGCTGGATTTAGAGCAATTGAAACAGAAGTTGCGATTGAAGCGAGTAAGATGAACAATAAAATCATTGCGACAGGTGGTGGTGTCGTTAAACATAAAGTCAATATGGACTTTTTACATTTAAATGGAATTACGATCTTCATTGATCGTGATATCGATAAATTAATTAGTTCCGATCCAAATAGACCTTTATCAAGTTCTAAAAAAGCCCTTCAACAAATGCATAAAGAAAGATACCCATTGTACCAAAAATACGCTGCTTATGTAGCTGTCAACAATGCGAATGTTGAAGAAACGGTTGATGATATTGTGAATGCCTATCACAGCATTTTAATTGATGCCGTTGCAGAGTAGCGAGAAGGTTTATTATCTTCTCGTTTTCTTTTAAAAAAGGAGAAATTATATGGAAAATCAAGTTACTCAATTATTAAAAGCTATGGTAAAGCCAGACTATACAGCTTGTAGTTATGCCTTCATGCAAAATGGAAAAATTGTATGTGCCGATGCGATTGGTATCATCGACAAAATCAATAATCAACCCATCACAACAGATTGTACATTTAATGTTTGTTCGATATCCAAAATTTACTGCACCGTATGTATCATGCAGTTAGTGGATGAAGGATTGATTCAATTAGAAGATAAAGTCTCTGATATTCTTCCTGAATTTACCATGAAAGATAAGAGATATAAAGATATTACAGTACGTATGTGCCTAGATCATTCGAGTGGACTTCCAGGTACGCAATGGAAACATTTTAGTGTGAGTACCACTTCTAAGTTTGACTACTATAGCGAAGTATTAAACTATTTATCAAATAGCACTCTAAAGGCAGATCCAGGAACTTACAGTACCTATTGTAACGATGGGTTTACACTCGCTGAAATGGTCGTTTCAAAAGTTCGTAATATGCCTTATGAAGATGTCTTAAAGAAATATATTACAGAAAAGATTGGCGCAAATAGCACAAATACGACATATACAATCCATTCAGATTATCCTTTAGTTTCTGAAGGTAAGAAACCAAAAGAATACTTTCCAATTCAAGGAGCTGGTGGCATCACTACTTCTATGATTGATCTGTGTAAGTTTGGACAATTATTTCTAGAACCCAATTCAATTATTAGTGAAAAATCAAAAGCTTTAATGGCCAAATCTTGGGGCACTACTTTTCTTGAATCGGATCTAGGCGCCATTGATTTTGGCTTAGGCTGGGACTTAGTCAGACACCATGATCCAGACTACGATTTTGGTGATGGAGTTCTGGCAAAAGGTGGAAACAGCATGTTCTTTAGTTCAAGACTGATCATTGTTCCTAAATACAATGCCGTATTGGCATTGAGTGAAACACATGATTGTGGATTAGAAGTTCCGACAACTTTAATGCGCCTATTCAATACGTATTTAGAACCAAATACATATCCAGATCATTCAAGTATCTATGCCCATGCCTTTGGCTTACAAAAAATCACAACCATAAAATCAAGTATGGTTGTGCAAGACAAAACGGAAAAAGGCTGGATCATGAGTGATTTATTAAATTATTCCAATGGCAAATGGACCAATGAAAAAGGAAATCAAATCTTCTTTGAAGGGGATTATCTTTTAAAGACAACAAGAAATCGTACGGTTGCGTTTGCACAAAAAGCCAAAAAACAAGAACTAAACTCAGTCTGGAAATCCAGATTAAACAAGAAATATATTGTGTATGATACAACTTTTTATGATATTGTCACAAACCAAATGTTATGCAGTGTTGAATTTAATAGGACAGAAGATACACTATCATTGATTGTACATGGCAATAAATCTGAACCAGTCGTATCTGAATTTCCAATTGAAGTGATCGATGATACACATGCCCAAAGCTATTTAAATACGCCTTGTAACGGTTCTAGAGATCGTATTGAGCCTTATTTTGAAGATGGTAAATTATATTGTGCAAGCTACACTTATATTTGTGAAGATGATATAGAACCATATCATTCGCAATTGTTTGAAAACAAAAATAAGGTTTATAAAATCAACAACACATTAGAAACTCTACCAACTCTTTGTGAGAATCATCGAATTCTAGTATTAGACTCAAATGGGGATTTATACTATGATTCAATGGATGTCGAAGAATATAAACCGATTGAATCTGGATTTATCATCTTGGTTTAACCTTAACGTGGATGGAAGTAATATACTCCTCCACTTTTTTTGTTTCATGAATATCAATCAATAAAAATTCTAAGAATGGTCCTTCTATTGTATAATTGTGTTCTTGAATCCAATCTTTCATTTTATAAAACAATTGATTCGTTCGATCATATTCCCCTGAATAAGTATATGTACAATACAGACCTTCATCTAGAATAAAATCATACTTTTCATCTTGTGTTAATACAAACACACTTGTATATACATATTCATTATTTTTATATTCAACAATACTTCCTGAATCCATGTTTCCTAATACAGAAATATCTTCTTCCATTGACTCAGTCAGCTTCGTCAATAGAAAGTCAATCTTTTCATCTTGATCAATTTTTTCTTTTAAATATCGACAATATCTTTTGGGATATACTTCAATCTTACATGTATCAAATTCCATATACTGCGTGCGATCTATATCTTCAATTCGCGTTTGAATGGAACTTAGTGTTGTATTTAATTCTTGAATCTGTTTTTGGATCAATCTTTCTTCTTCTTTTAAAAACACAATTGTATTATTTACACTACGATGATCCAAATATTCTTTGATTTGCGATGTATCATATCCAAGTTTTAAACAGTCACGAATAATATTTAAAATATAAATATCATTCAGTGTATATAAACGATAGTTGGATTTAGAACGAAGAGGACAAATCAACCCTACTTCTTCATAGTATCTTAAAGAGTCTGTTTTAATATTGTATAATTTTGCGATTTCATTGATTTTATAATACTTTTTCATATTGTCACCCTTGACCTTAGTATTATACCAAGGTTTACACTAACATTGGTGATTTTATGTTGAAACAATATCTTAAGTTTGTCATACCATCCATATGTTCGATGGTTATCTTCAATCTATATACTCTAGTGGACGGTATATTTGTTGCCCACTATGAAGGCGATACGGCATTAGCTTCCATAAACATAGCAAGTCCATATGTTACAACCATTTTCTCCATTGGAGTCTTATTTGCGATTGGATCAAGTACTGTCATGTCGATCTATCGTGGAGCTAGTGAAGAAAGAAAAATGCATGAAGTATTCACTATGAATATCATCACAATTTCTTGTGTAGCTCTATGTATTGCGGTTTTATCCTTTATAAATTCGCATCATATTACAGAATTTCTAGGTGCAAATTCAGACGTATTTAACTATACAGATACATATATAAAAGTGTTATCCTGTTTCTCATTCTTCTATATCGTATCTTATTGTTTTGAAGTTCTTTTAAAGGCCGATGGTTTCCCTCAAAAATCTATTATGGGTATTTGTCTAGGAGCTGGCACAAACTTAATTCTTGACCCTTTATTTATGGGACCCTTGAATATGGGAATTGCAGGTGCTGCACTTGCGACGGGTTTATCACAACTAGTGACTTTCTGCTTCTTCTTTTATCATTTTGCGTTTAGTCATAAGTCACATTTTCATTTTGTGAAGGCAAACTATCCATGGCATGAATATTCTCGTATCCTTGCATTAGGATTGCCAGATTGTATTTCTGAAATTTCTCCTGGCATTATGATTACAGTATTTAACTATCGTATCAATCAATTACTTGGAACAAATGGCCTTGTTACTTTTACCGTACTTATGTATATCTATAACTTAGTGTTGATGGTCATGGTTGGAACGAGTCAAGGAACACAGCCTTTGGTCAGTTTCTATTATGGTCGTAATGATAAAAAAGCCGTTTCAACTTTCCATAAATATGCACGTGTTTTAGTATCTTGTGCTGGAGCATTATTGTTCTTAGTTGTCGAAATCTTTGCACCAAATATTACGTCGGCCTTTATTCCAAAAGATACCGCCAATTACTACAATACGATTATAGCCCTTCGTCAATTCAGCTTTGTCTTTCTAATTATGGGCCATGTCGTCATCACAAGTGGTTATATGGTCGCTTTAGAAGAACCTAGAAAAGCTTTCGTACTTTCTATTTCTCGAGGCATTCTGTTTGTCTTATTATCTCTATTTATTTGTACAACACTATTTAAAGAAAATGGTATCTGGATCAGTTGTACGATTTCAGAAATATTCTGTTTAAGCATTGCATTATATGATTTAAAAACACAAAAGAAAATATAAAAGAAGACAGATATTCAGTATAATTTTGAATATCTGTCTTCTCTAATATTAAATACCTAAAAATAAATGGCAGAATAAGGCAGCAAGTAATGCACCTACAAAAGGAGCAATTCCTGGAACTAATAGTCCATATTGCCAATCATTATTGGCTTTATTCTTAATAGGTAATAATTGGAAGGCCAAACGAGGTCCTAAATCACGAGCTTGATTCATCGCAAATCCAGTTGTTCCTCCTAAACCCATACCAACAGCCCATACGATAAGTCCTACGCCAATTGGTAGTTGTGTTTCATATTTTGTAGCAACCGCTAAAATGGCACTCAAGAAAATTGTAGTGGCAATGGTTTCGACAAAGAAGTTACGAGGTAAATTTCTACAATTTGGATTGGTAGAGAAAATATTACGAATAGCGATTGGATTTACATTTCCTTCGCTTTCTGTAAAGTGGTCTTTATACATGACGTAACAAATCATAGCTGCTACAACGGCACCTAAAAATTCGGCAATGCTGTAGGGAATAAAACATGTCCATGGAAGCATGCCTAAAGCACATTGAGCAAGTACCATGGCAGGATTCATACAAACGCCACCAAAAATATATAGACAAACACTAATGCCAAAGGCCCATGTTGTGATTGCAAAAATGTGTCCACTTCCGTGGTACTTTGTGTTTGTCAAAACTTCATCGCAGTGTACACCGACACCAAATAAAATCATTAATCCTGTTGATAAAAATTCCGCAATTAAATTGTGTAACATAAATTCAAATTTCCTTCCTTAAATATTTACAACGACACCCAAGCCATCAGGAATGACGGCAACTTTGGCATCTTTTCCTTTTATTTCAAACGCTTTTTGTAAAGCTTCATCGACAGTTGTAGCTAAATCCATATGCATATCTTTCACAAGTTGAGGATCCACTAAATCTGAAACCAAAATAACTTTATGATGTGCTAGAATACGTGCACAAATTTGTGATGTCCATTGATCTGGAACTGTTTCTAAACGAGGAGTATTGATTGCCTTTTGTTCAAATTCTTCTGGATCTTTTACATCCGCAATATTGTGGTAGAATCCAATACCTCCATGTCCATCACGACATCCTGCAATCATGATAATAATACCATCGGGATTTAATGTAGCTTCAGCGGCTGTCATTCCTTTAATAGCTTGATAAATATTTTGATCCAAAGGATAACCACCATTGGTACTGATTGCGATATCACAATCTACTTTATTTACACTTGCCAAAGAACGAACGAAATCACAACCTTTTTCATGTGCCTTTTCCATATCTCCGGCAAAAGAACCAATAATTTCATGATTTCCATTTAATACAACATTGACAATGAAGGCTAGTTTTGCAGTTCTTGCCGCATATACCATATCTTCATGAACCAAATTGTGTTTTAAATTTCCTGGACGTGACATTTTATCATTGATAAATTCACCACTGTGATTTGCCATGATGGTTTTATAAGATGCGATACCAGGCAACACTGATTTTCTTCCTCCAGAGAATCCTGCAAAGAAGTGTGCTTCAATAAAGCCTTCAGAAATCAATAAATCAGCTTCAGCGGCAACTTTGTTGATAATGCAGTCTCCTCCACTTGGTAACTGTCCAATTTTTACCATGGAAGCATCATCTGTAGATACGTGCATAACAATTTCTTCATTTTTTACAATGTCTTCTCCATATTTAGCTACAAGCTCTTCATGAGTACTTTCTCTATGAAATCCTGTCGCAACTAAAATACGAATACGTGCATCGGGTGATACACTACGAATTCTTCTTAAAAGAATAGGTGTAATAATTTTTGAAGGTACTGGACGCGTATGGTCTGAGCTGATAATGACAATATTTTTCTTGCCTTTAGCTAATTCTTCTAAGCTTTTTGAACCAATGGGATTATTCAAAGATTGTTCCACAATTTCATTTTCTGAAAGTGTAGTTTTATAATCACTTTGTCTTCCTTCTAGTACACCAGCTAAATTCTTATCTTCTAATTTGATTTTCATTTGGCCTTTATCATAAGGCACATTCATTTCAAACATTTTTATCTCTCCTTTTTTTTCAGGGATTAATATAAGCCGAAACATTCAATTGCGAAACACCATCAGTTGTTAACGTTTGTTGTTTCGCAAAATTTGGAGTATTGTTATAATGCGGAACTGGTAAAGGAGAGCGAATATGTACAATGAGTACTTATTAACCTTTTTAAAGAAAAAAAATGTAGCAACTATCAAGAAAAAGAAGCATACCTATTTAACGTATTATGGACTTGAACAACAAGATACTTATGTATTAAAAGATGGTATCGTCAAAACAAGTGTCATTTTACCAGATGGTCGTGAATTCAACATTTCTTATATCAATACCCCAGACATACTATCTTTATTAAGAGATCAAGTAAGTCAATATACATCCGCACCATTCAATGTTCGTATTGAAAGTGATGTGGCAACATTTTATCGCATTCCTAGAGTTTTATTTTGGGATTATGTGAGCCAAGATAAAGAGCTGCAGGATTATGTCAATTCGTATTATAGAGAAAAATTATCTGAAGCTATTTTTCGCCAACAAATCATGATGATGAATGGAAAAACAGGTGCAATATGCTCCTTCTTATATCAATTGATTAATTTATTTGGTCGTAAAGTTGAAGCAGGTACTCTTATTGATTTTCAAATCACAAATGATGACATTGCAGGATTTTGTGGAATCTCCACTCGTAATAGCGTGAGTCGAATTATCTGTAAATTAAAAGAGGAAGGCATCATTAAAATTGTGAATCAAAAAATATTAATTTTAGATGTAGATTTCTTAAAACAATATGTACAATGTTAAGTATTGATATGTCCATACATCCTTACCAAGTATTTTTAGAAGAAGAGGTATTTAACGATGAATAGTATCACAAGAAAACTAGTATCATGCGCTTTATGCATCGCTTTAGGTGTATTGCTTCCTATGGCATTTCATGTTATCCCAAATGCTGGAAGCATATTCTTGCCAATGCACATTCCAGTATTGATTTGCGGACTATTTTGTGGATGGCCATATGGTTTGGCATGTGGAATTTTAACACCTTTCATTTCAAGCGTAACAACTGGTATGCCACCTGCAATGATTTTGCCACAAATGATGGTTGAACTTGCAGTATATGGTTTAGTAGCTGGTTTATGTGAAAAATATATTCCCCAAAAAAATGAAATGACAAAACTATATATGAGTTTGATTATTGCGATGCTTGCAGGAAGAATCGTGAACGGTTTAGTCAACACATATATTCTTAGTACACAAGGCTATACATTATCTGTATTTATGAGTGCTAGTTTTATTACTTGTCTTCCAGGTATCGTCATTCAATTGATTGTTATTCCTGTTTTGGTTCGTAGTTTAAATAAAAATATTTATAAACAGCCAGAAAAAGTTTTAGCTTAATGACAAGAAAGACCGAATATTCAGGTTTTAATCTGACATTCGGTCTTTTTTTCATCATTGCCTATCAAAATATTTTCTACCCGCATCCGGATTAAAATAGGTTCGAATATAACCATTCGTGGATACAACCACAAATTCGTTGGTATCCTCTTTATAGTACACATCATCCCCATCTTCCTTTTCGGTTTTATGTAAGGACTTTGGATTATTGACTACATCACTTGCAGCCATTTCATATTCTTCGCTGGATACAAATCCCATGTCTTTACCATGTTTTTCATAATGTGATTCTAATAAGTCCTCATTACGAAAATGATATTCTTGATAATCAACGACAACTTGTTTTTGTTCCTTAACTTCACATCCTGTTGGAAGTACAAGTGAGAATATACAAAGAAATAATAGTAAATATTTATTCATGATTCTTTTCATATTGTTCTTTGTACTCCTTTAAACTGAAGCGGTTCGCTCCACCTTTTAAATTTGGATCTTTGTATTGTGCTTTATCATCTTCCCATCCACATACCGGACATATTTCACAGCTTCCTGGTCCGGATTGAAATGTATATTGTCCACAGGCGGGACATTTAAACGCAAAAAAATTTGATAGTGTTTTAATAACTTTATCCATATCGATTGGCTTTGCGATATAGCCGTTCATCCCAACGGATAATGCTTTTTGTTTATCCTCTTCAAAGGCATTGGCGGTCATCGCAACGATTGGAATATCACTAAATTCACGAATCTTTTGTGTAACTTGATAGCCATCCATATTTGGCATTTGAATATCCATCAAAACCACATCATATTCTTTTTCTTTGACCTGTTTTACACAAGCAACCCCATCACTTACGCGATCTACAATCAATCCATAGTCTGTTAAAAGTGTCATCGCAATTTCTGCATTTAAATCATTGTCTTCAGCAAGTAAGATGTGTTTTCCTTTAAAATCTATAATATTCGTTTCTTGATTATTCTCGAGCTCATTTTCACTTGCTATTTCGAACTGAAATTTAATTCGAGTTGTTGTACCTTGATTAACTTGACTTGAAATTTCAATCGTACCATTCATTAATTCAACCAAAGATTTTACAATCGCTAAACCAAGTCCAGTACCTTTTACGCTCGTTTGCGTACCCGATTTTTCTCTAGAAAAGTCTTCAAAGGCATGTGGCAAATACGCTTCACTCATTCCAATACCTGTATCTTGAATCATGCATTGAAAATGGCCGGACTCTGTTTCTTCTATTTGAATTAAAACCATACCTTCATCTGTATATTTAATGGAATTACCTACAATATTCAGTAATATTTCTTCAACCTTAATTTGATCACAATATACATATGGATGATGAATCTTTGTGATGCACTGATAGGTTAAGCCTTTTTGTTCGGCTTGTTTTTCAAAGACTGAATTTAAAGATTCAATAATATCATATATATTACATACCTTTATATTTAATGTTTCTTTTCCACTCTCTATATGTGCCATTTCTAAAATAGAATTAATCAAATCCAAAAGAAATGTACTCGAATATCGAATCTTTGATAAATAATCTTTTTCTTTTTCAATATTTCCAACATTCTTTTCCATTAATTCCGTATATCCCATGATTGCGTTCATTGGCGTACGAATATCGTGTGACATACTGAATAAGAAACGGGATTTGGCAGCACTTGCCTCTTGTGCTTTTTTGGCCTCCATCTCAATTTGAGTCGCATATTCTAAATCTTTTTTATGACGAATCTCAAGCTGGGCAATGGCTGCCGTCACAAGAAAGTCGATCATAATACTTGCTACAACTAAACTCATCATTTCATATTTGTTGATCCAGCCATTTTTGGGAATGATTTCAAAATTCCAATTATTATTAGGAAGTGCACATTTCACCAACAATGTATCTGAACCTATATTTTCTGAGCTTTTAGAAATAATGATTTTCTCCTTTGTGACACGATCTTTTTTCCAAATCACAAAATCATAGGAAGCTTTTTCTAACTCATTTAAATGAATTTCTGTAAGGAATGCATCCCAATCAATAACTAGTATTGAAAAGCCCCAAAATTCACCATTCACATAGATTGGATCATATAATAAAGCTCCTTTTCCACCTTGTTTAAGATCATATGGACCTTCCATTGTATATTTCCTTGTATCTTTTGCCAAAGTAGCAGCCTCTTTACGTTCATGTTCTGTCAACATATCCATGCCAATAGCTTTTTGATTTTCTTTAAAAGGATATACATTTTGAATAATTCCGTTTGGCGCAAGTTCAATTGTCTTAACAGCCGGATCATCTCCATATAGTCTAGATGCCACAGATTCAAAGTAAGCATCATCTAAATCGATTCCAGCTTCAATTGTCTTCTTTAAAAAGCCTACTTTTTCAATATACGACTCAAGCTTTATTTCAACACGACTGATTGTTGAATTTACTGTATATTGCGCCTTTAATTTTTCTTGACTAACCACATTTTTTTGTAATGCCACAAATGCCATATTTGTCACAAAGGTTACTACCACAAAAACAATAAGGATTCGATAAATCAAATATTTATTTTCCATGATTTCATTATAAACCATCACGTAGCTTTCTCGTCAAATTTTGTACTATAATTCACCTGCATTGCCTGCCAATCCATAAATAAAACGTAGAATACTTTGCCAAAACGTACGCTTTCCACAATTTTACCTTGATCAAGTACAAGAATATAAGTTCCATCTTGTTTTCTTAATGGATAATGAATATAGTCATTCTCACTTCCACTTTCAATTTGATTCCAAATACTTGCTTCTACCGTTTCTCGTTGATCTTCATGAATCAAATTTCGGAAACTTTTCTTTGTACTTTTAAATAATTCATCTAGATTTTCATATCCAGCCATATCTAAAAATTCTTTATTTGCGTAGAAAATTTCATCATCCTCTTTATCCGCTCGATAGATCATAAAAGCTCCTGGTAAATTTTCTGATATGTCATTTAACACAAATCCAAGTTGTTTACGAACACCCGACTGAAGTCCTTCTTTATAGGCCATACATCCATTTTTACCATGAAGTTTTACTTCATAAAGAGCTGCATCGGCACAACGCATGAGTTGAGATCTTACAATCGCATTATTTGGATATTCGGCATATCCAAGTGAAATACAAAAAGAATATGTTTGTCCTTTATACGAAAATGTTTTTGGAGTTTTTGTGAATTCAATCAAAGATTCTTTCATTTCTTCCATTGTACAATTTGATAAAAGAATACAGAATTCATCTCCACCATTTCTACCAAGCAATGCAGAAGATGGAAAAAATTTTTGCATATTTTCAGCTAGACTTATTAAAGCTTTATCCCCATAGGCATGTCCATACATGTCATTTATTAATTTGAAATCATCTACATCTAATAATACGGCTACGCAATGTTCTTATGGATTTTTTGAAATCATCTTTTCTGCTATTTCATCAAATCCATATCGATTATAAAGCTTAGTCAGTACATCTTTATGGGCTAGTTCTTTTAATTCAACTCTTCTTTCATCCAATAGGAATAAGACGATTGTAAGTCCAGTTAGTAGAAGAACTAAGGATAGTCCTCCAAAGAAAATTAAATATAAAGTTTTAGAGTTGCTCCATCCAGCTCTAGGCATGATTTCCAATTTCCATTTTTCTTTTCCAACAGTCAAATTATAAGTGACTGGGCGAATCATTTTATCACAATTCGCATCAACCTCTACATATTTCTTATCTAAAACAGACGTTTCTCTTGAAAGTCGATAATTATATTTAAATTTAGATAAAACGTTTGTCGAATCCTCAAAAATTTCAGGAACGTGCAAAATCACAATCGTAAATCCCCAAAAATATTCTTGTCCATTTTCATCTTCTAGATAAATGGGATTGCGAACAACAAGCCCAGAACCTCCTTGTTTCAATTTAATAGGACCTTGGATAATGGTTATATTATGATCTTTTGCATAATTCGAAATTTCACCTCGCTTTGAATCCTTTAATAAATCAATTTTACCTGCTTCATTTCCTTCTTCAGGATAAACTTCTGTTACAACTCCATTCGGTGCTAATTGCACACTTTGTATAGAATAAGACATTAGATTTTCAGCTATTTTGGAAAAATCTATGATTTGACCATTTCCATTTATCAATAACTGTTTTAAAGTATCTGTTATTTCAATTCCATTTTCAATATCATTTTCTATACGCTGACCATATGTCTCTACATTTAATTTTGCAATCGTACGCCTATCTTTTTGAATTTGAACATTCGTATTATATGTAAATACACTCAATAGACATATTCCTACAAGAAATACAATCAACGGAACTATAGTCTTTTTCTTCACTTTCTTATACCTCGGTTATATTTTTCAATTTTATATTATAGCACAAATCATTATTAAGAACTGTAAACTTTTTGTATAATACTTGTGGTGATTTTATGTTAACAAGAAAAGAATGTATACAATTATTAAAACAAGATGTAACACCTGCACTAGGTTGTACAGAACCCGTCTGTGTGGCGTTATGTTTGGCAAATGCAGCTAAAGTATTAGATGAGAAAATTGTTTCGATCGATGTCGATGTAAATATTGGAATTTTTAAAAATGGAATGTCGGCGGTATTCCTAACTTTGATAATGTGGGATTAAACTATGCCGCAACTCTTGGTGCATTCTTAAAAATCCTGAAAAAGGGTTAAAACTTTTTGAAGATATTGATGATTCCATAAAAGAAAAAGTATACAAATTTAAGCAGGTACAAGTCCATGTGGATTCAACTCAAACAAATCTTTATGTGAAAGGAACTCTTCATACTCAAAATCAAACGAGTACTTGTATCATCCAGGATGAACATACAAATGTTGTATTTTTATCTAAGAACGATGAGATTTTAATCGATAATAAAAATACAGTTAGTAAACAATCCAATTTAATTCAAGATTTAAGAAAAATGAGTATCTCTGACATTGTGGATCTAGTCAATGATTTAGATCCTAAAGACATTGAATTTTTGTATGATGGAGTGAAAATGAATTTAGAACTGGCTGACTATGCCAAAAATCATAATCTGTCTCTTTCAAGTTCTTTTGAAAATGAACTCATACTTACATTAACCGCTGCCATTGAGGCAAGACTATCAGGATGTCCATTAAGTACGAAGTCTAGTTCTGGTGCAGGCACTAAGGGTATTGCCTTAATCTTACCGATTCATATTGTGGCGTTAGAACAACACATTTCAAAAGAGAAAGAATTAAAGGCTTTAGCATTAGGACACTTACTCAATCGCTATATTAATTCTTATATTGGAAAATTATCCCCAATGTGTACGTGTGTGATGGCAAGTAGTACAGCTTGTAGTGCAGCTCTTGTCTATATGTTTGGTGGAAGTAAAGAGCAGATTGGATATGCGATCAAAAATATGACAGGTACAGTTACAGGTATGATTTGTGATGGTGGAAAAGTAGGATGTAGCTTAAAAGTAACTACAGGAACCATATCCGCACTTCTTTGTGCAAAAACCGCATTAAACAACGCGCCACTAAAGAAAAGTGATGGTATTGTAGCTAAAACTCCAGAAAAATGTATTCAAAATATGGCTTATTTATCCAATGTTGGCATAAAAGATGTGGATACAACCATTGTAGAGATCATGGAAAACCGATTTTAAGTTTCATTTCAGTCACTTTCTTTAAACTAATTTTAGAAAAGGAAGTGATGAAATGTATATTTTTAAAAATGCGATTCGAAATGTGTTTCGCAGCAAAGGCCGATCCATATTGATTGGTATTATTTTATTTGTACTCATGTTTAGTGCCTGTATTGGCTTGTCCATTCATCAGGCAAGTATCACAAGTCAAAATGCAAGTCTTGAGCTTACGAACATTACGGGTCAAATCAGCCAAAATCGTATGAATATGATGAAAGATTTTGAGCCTGGAAACAAAGAGGATATGAAGGAAAAGATGGACAGTATCGAATCTCTATCTTTAGATGAACTTCAAAAGTATGCTGATTCAGATTATGTATCTAAGTTCTATTATTCTGCAAGTCTTTCTTTACAAGCTAGCGATAGCTTTAGCTTAATGGAAAATCAACAACAGGGGCCGGGTCCAATGGGACAAGAAAATTCTTCATCCATTACGGTTACTGGCTATGAAAATGATGAAGCGATGACGGATTTTACGGATGGTACATCTACAATTACAGAAGGAAATATGTTTGATGAACAAACCGAAGAAAATCAGTGTATCATCCCTGAAGATCTTGCGACATACAATGGCGTTTCTGTAGGTGATACCATCACATTAAAGGTAGATGATTCTACAACGGTAAATTTTGTCGTAACTGGTTTTTATTCTTCAACTTCTTCAAATCCAATGAATGCATCGAATACAATTTATACAAGTTATAATGTTGTGAATAATTTAAGTGAAACCTATGACTTAGACTTAAATGTCAATGGTACGTATGTATTTAATACAGTTAAAGATTTCAATAAGTTTAAAAAGGAATGTACTAAAAAGGGACTAAGTGATTCATATACGGTGACTTCAAGTGATTTACAGTCCTACCAACAAAGTATTGTACCTCTACAAAATCTATCTAAATTTGCGACATATTTCTTGATTGTTGTCTTTGTGATTGGAGCGATAGTACTTGTTGTATTGAACATTTTCAGTATTCGCGAAAGAAAACAAGAAATTGGCATTCTTTGTGCACTAGGTATGAATAAGACTAAAATTGCTCTTCAATTCTTTAGTGAGACACTATTTATTGCCTTATTTGCGTTTATTGTGGGTTCTGGTTTAGGTGCCGTCACAAGCGTACCTATCACAAACACTTTGTTAGAAAGTCAAATTTCTTCTACAGATTCAATGAATGAAACAAAGAAACAGAACTTCTCTAGACAACAAACGCCACCAAACAACGATTCATCTCAGCAGCCAAAAACAGATGAATCCAACAATCAGCCTCAAGAAAAAGGTCTTGAAAAAGTGACTACGGTTTTTGAAGCAATGAATTTCAATGTATTACTTGAAGTGGGAGCCATCGCATTTGTGCTTGTGATCATTAGTAATTGTGCTGCCCTACTTTGTGTTATGCGATATGATCCATCAAGCATTTTATCCAATAGAGATTAGGGGTGATCGTATGAGTTTATTTGAAATTAAAGATGTTTCTTTTCAGTATGACACAAAACCTGTATTAAAAGATGTAAATATGGAGTTTGAACCAGGAAAACTCTATGCGATCATTGGTCCAAGTGGAACGGGTAAAACAACATTATTATCTTTAATGAGTGGGTTAACGAATCTAAAAGAGGGCGATATTTTATTTGAAGGACAAAGCATTAAAACAATGGATATGTATGAATTTCGTTCTCATCAAATGGCTATGATTTTTCAGAGTTATTACTTATTAAATAAGTTAACGGCATTAGAAAATGTTACTTTATCTATGGATATTGCGAATGTGCATCAAAATGATAAAGAAGTAAGAGCTGTTGAATTATTGGAAAAAGTAGGTTTAGATCAAGACCAGATTCATCGTCGCATCTTAAAACTTTCGGGTGGTCAGCAACAAAGAGTGGCCATCGCAAGAGCTTTGAGTTATGATCCAAAAATTATCTTGGCAGATGAGCCAACCGGAAATTTAGATCCGGATACACGTGATGAAATCATGGATATTTTTGATAATTTAAAAGAACAAGGAAAATGTATTATTATTGTCACACATTCAAAAGAAGTGGCCCAAAGAGCCGATAAAGTATATGCATTATAAGAAAGAAAGCGCAGGAATTGCGCTTTTACTGTAATATATACTTATTTTCTTCAATCAATTGAATGACTTTTCGTACAAATTGCACACTTACCAAATCATTGACTTTATGACCCGTCGTTTCTAACTCACTAATTTCAATAATAGGTAAAGAATATTTGTCTAATTCTTCTTCTTTAATAGGTGTATGAAACGTATGTCCACAATCCAAGTCGTAGAACAAGTAATAGTGGTATATAGGCTCATCTTTAAGTTCTACATCTCCAAAGTACACAATGGAATAATCATCGTCTATATACTGCCCTTCGTAAAAGAATTGTTTCTTATACTTTTTATACTCCTCAATTTCATAGCTGTAGATTCTTTCAGTCTTGTAACCAATGAATTCTTTGTGGATACAAATGGGTGTCAAAATTTGCAACAACATGTCTTTCATGCGATACATCTCTAGTTTCTTTTCTCTAGCTCCTTCAATAAATGCAGAATTATCTACATACCGATGACATCTCGAATACGCTCTTTGTTTCCTTTCTTTATCACGATAGTTTTTGGCTCGTTTATTCACGCTGTACAAACAATCCACTAACATTTGTTTGGTGATAATGTGATTTAAAAGATTATCCCTATATTCTTTTGGTGTTTTCATATTTGTCCTCCATTTTCGTATAATATTCAAATTTATAATTCGTATTTGAGAACAAATATTTGCATATTTATTATATCATTAATAATCACTTTTTAGAGATAAATAATTCTACTGACAATTCTGCACGGTTTTGACATTATTTTCAGTAGCATTGACATTTATGTTTTAAAAATAGCGAACTTGCCGCTATTTTTTTAGTACAGATTCTATTGTTTGTAGTAAAGATTGAATTTCAATCGGTTTCGAAACATGTTCACTCATGCCTGCATCTAAACAATCTTTACGATCTTCTTCAAAGGCATTGGCCGTTAAGGCGATGATTGGAAGCTTGTTTCGATCATCTGGCAAAGAGCGTATGACTTTGCAGGCTTCAAAGCCATTCATTCTTGGCATTTGAATATCCATTAAGATACAATCGAAACAATCCATCGCATTTTCCTTTACCATCATCACAGCTTCTAATCCATCCTTCGCCCAAGTCACTTTAATTCCTTTGTCTTCAAGTAATGTTTGTGCAATTTCGGCATTTAAATCATTGTCTTCCACAAGAAGAATGTGTTTTCCTGTAAGATCAATTTCTTTATCATTCACTTTTTTGACTTCTTGTTCTTCTATGATATATCGATGAGGAAGATTTACAACGACGGTTGTTCCCTTACCTTCTTCACTTTCGATACTTATAGTTCCATGCATTAAATCTACCAGTTTTTTAACGATTGGCATCCCTAGTCCTGTTCCTATTACACCTGATTCACTAGATGTTCTTTGTCTTGAAAACGATTCAAAGATATGGGGTAAATAGTCTTTAGATATACCAATGCCCGTATCTTGAATAATACCCTTATAGTCGGATACCCCTTCTTCTCTTTCAATTTCTTCTAAAGAAAAAGAAATGGTTCCACCAGCATCCGTGTATTTGATCGCATTACTCATTAGGTTTACATAGATTTCTCTGATTTTTAAAGAGTCCGTCAAAATCATATTATGTTTAATATTCACTGAATAATTTAGTGTTTGATTCTTCTGACGAATATCGGGTTCAAAGAATTGTAGAAGATTATCACAAGACGTATAAACATCCCATGGTTTTTCTTTCAATTCTTCTTTCCCACTCTCAATTTTAGACATTTCTAAAATATTATTGATCAAAGAAAGTAAGTATTGACTGGATTCATCAATTTTTTCGAGATAATTTCTAGACACTTCTTGATCATCCCAATGACTTTTCATCAATTCACTAAAACCAATTATGGCATTTAATGGTGTTCTTAAATCGTGAGACATATTAAATAAGAATGCACTTTTAGCTGCACTTCCTTCTTTGGCTTGTTCTAAAGCTTTTTTCAACATGACCATATTTGAAATATCTAAAAATACCGTAATGATAATGCGTTCATGATCTGGATTCATAAAAACTTTTGACTTTGCGAGTGCATGAACTTCATAAGTTTCTTTAGGATTAATGATCACTTCAAAATCTACCGAATTATCATATTTTCTTAATGCGATCAAACGCTCATTTGTGGTTGAATCTGGATATTCAAACTTTTCAAATATCGAACGCATCTTACTTTGCGCATTTTCAAATGAATCTATATGAAACATATCTAAAGCTCTTTTATTTAAATGAACAATTCTATGTTCTTTCACTGTATATGCGAATACACCACAAGGTAATTCATCTAAAATTTCCTTATAGTAATCATTCTGCGCAACATTTTGATTCCGCAATTTCTCATTGGTTTCTGCAAGATATGTTTCTAAGATCTTATCCTTTTCTAAACGTACAATATCACTTATATCCTGATGAATCCCTGCAATCGTACCATCTTCCATTTTCTTACCTGAACAGCGAATCATCATGACCCCTTTTTCTGGATGTAAAAACCGATACACTATTTCCGTTCTTTCTTCGCTTAGTTTTCTTACGTATTCTCCAAATTGCTCTTGATCTTCAGGATGTACATGTGATAAATGAAATTTTAAGCATGCTTGTGCATCCATTTCTTTTGGTACTCCAATTAAATCTAAAAAGCAATCATTCCCATACAATTGATTTCCATCTAATTTCCATATTCCTATTGTGTTCTCTTTTAAAACTTGATTTATTATTTTGTCCATGCAATTATTATATCTAATAATGATAGCGTTCTCAATGAAAGGGCGGAAAAAAGTATTATTGAAATATAAAATTGTGTTATGATTAAAAAAATATTTTTTTGAAAAGGAAGTGAAATATATGCGCGTAGTCATTAAAGTAGGTACAAGTACTTTGGCATACGAAAATACAGGTCTTTTACATATTCGTAGAATGAAACAGTTATGTGAAGTACTTAGTGACATTAAAAATGCAGGACATGAAGTCATTCTTGTATCAAGTGGTGCCATCGGAATGGGCATGGGAAAATTGGGATTGGATTCAAAGCCGCATGATCTTCCAGGAAAACAAGCTTGTGCAGCCATTGGACAATGTGAATTGATGTATACCTATGATTCTTTATTTTCGCAATACAATCATATTGTGGGGCAAATTTTAATCACAAAGGCCGATGTTGAAAATGATGATCGAAAGACAAACTTCATCAATACCATGGAACATTTATTAAAAAGAAATGTTCTACCTATCGTAAATGAAAATGATACGATTGCGACTGAAGAAATTGTGATTGGCGACAATGATAACTTGGGTGCCATTTTAGCTAAAAATATTCATGCCGATTTATATATCATTTTATCTGACATTGATGGATTGTATGATGATGATCCTCATAAGAATGAAAATGCAAAATTAATTCCGGTTGTGTATGAATTAGATGAAAAAATTTTAAGCTTTGGACAAGGCGTCAATTCCAATGTCGGTACGGGTGGTATGAAGACAAAATTAGAGGCTGCCAAAATCTGTATGGATGCAGGGTTGGATATGATTATTACCAATGGTCAAAAACCGGAAGCTTTATATTCTATTTTAGATAATGAAAGTATTGGTACTCGCTTTGTAGCCAAGAAAGGAGCATAATATGACAACTTTACAAATCATGAAAAATGCCAAGGCTGCCACTCAATCATTGATGTTGTGTGATGAAACGAAAAAGAATGAAATTTTAGAAGCTATGGCACAATCTTTATTGGCTCATAAAGAAGATATTTTGAACGCGAACTTAATCGATTTAGAAAAAGCAATGGTAAGTGATGTCATGAAGGATCGTTTGAAGTTAACTGATCAAAGATTGAATGATATGGCTCAAGGCATTTTAGATGTCGTCAAATTATCGGATCCAACTGGAAAAGTATTAAATGAAAGAACATTAGAGAATGGTTTAGTCATTCAAAAAGTGAGTGTACCATTAGGTGTCATTGCGATTATTTATGAAAGTAGACCCAATGTCACAAGTGATGCGGCTACTTTATGTATTAAAAGTGGAAATACTTGTATTTTAAGAATTGGTAAGGAAGCTTGGAATAGTGCCAATGCGATTGTACAAGCACTACAAGAAGGGATTCAAAAATGTGGTGTAAATCCAAATATTGTGCAATTGATTCAAGATACAACCCATCAAAGTGCCAATGAATTAATGGAAGGCGTAGGCTATATTGATCTATTGATTCCTAGAGGTGGAAAGAATTTAATTTCACGTTGTGTAGAACATGCCAAAGTACCATGTATTCAAACAGGTACAGGTATTTGTCACATTTATGTGGATGATGAAGTTGATCAAGATATGGCCATTAAAATCATTGAAAATGCGAAATGCTCAAGACCAAGTGTTTGTAATGCAGAAGAAGTTTTATTAGTGAATTCTAAAGTGGCCAATGAATTCTTACCAAAGCTAAAAAAACAACTAGATACATATCCAGTTGAATTAAGATTGGATGATAGAGCACAAAAAATCATCGATGGCACAAAAGCTACAGATGAAGATTTTGACACCGAATTTCTAGATTATATTCTAGCCATTAAAATTGTAGATTCTGTAGAAGAAGCCATTGAACATATTTCAAAACATTCTACAAAACATAGTGAATCCATTCTAACTACAAATAAAGACCATGCCAAACTCTTTACACAATCCATTGATAGCGCAGCTATATATGTGAATTGTTCAACACGATTTACGGATGGTGGACAATTTGGCTTAGGTTGTGAGATTGGCATCTCCACACAAAAGCTTCATGCCCGAGGTCCCATGGGGCTTGAAGAATTAACCACATATAAATACATAGTCCAGGGTGATGGGCAGATTCGATAAACAAAAACAGGCAATTTAGAAGTTGCCTGTTTTTTATTTTCGTTATCATCTAATTCTTTTGTCCGTAATAACTCTCAATACTATATTCAGACCATTTTAAATACATTTCTTGATAGTTTTGTTTAATAAATTCTTGAATTTTTCTAATTTCTCTATCATTAAGAATTCCACGATTTTGTAGAACTGTATCTCCATTATCCTTCACAAAAAATTTTGCGGATCCTGATTCAGTAAGTTTACGATCACTCGCATGAACATGCATGCATTCAATTACGCAATATGATGTAAAATATAAATAATATCCTGCTATTTTAAACTCATAATATTTCGGCATTTCATTCCTCCATAAACTTACGATTTTTTTCAAGGTAATTTATCACAATACGAATTTCAATATCATCCATACTTGTTTCCAATACTTTTCCATCCAATGAAAGAACTGTAGCTCGATCAGGTCGATTTAAATTCAACACTCTGTAACCTTCTTTACAACGTTTAAATGCATACCCATTCACTATCATGTCTGCCTCATCTGCAATTATTTTAATATCGATCATTCGCAACCTTCACTCCTTTAATTTGTTTACAAAACTCATCTGTATCAAAATATAGATTTTTTAAAATAGGAATAAGATCAATATACTCTTCTTCCGGCTGTTCATTATGTTTATATTTTGCCATTACAACTAAATACCCATTATCCCATTCTTTTACTTCAGTGTAATACTCTAAAGAATATGGTGCTACAAAGCGAATTACATGATTACCAAATTGAAATTTCGTATAGTTTTTTTCGTTACTTAAAACGGCTTCGTTCATCATAATATCGCCTCCTCATCATCCAAATTATACGTTTATCTTAAATGTATTTCAACAAAATGAATTTATAATCTAATGCGCAAGATTTCAACTTACTGCCTACTTTCTAAAATCTACTAAGCACTTATAAAAGGCACAAGATAAAATGATTTCAATAGTAATCTTCCAGAAGCATCGTTCTTTTTAAAATCTTCCTCATAAAGAGTAATAATCTGTCTTTTAACCATATCAATTTCTGAAAAGTTTTTCCCAGCCTCATATGCTTCTACAGCCTGAGGCATACCGCCAACAGCCATATATATTCTTAAATTTCTCATTAACTTTCGATTGGTTGCCTGCCCTATTGGTGAACCACTATCATATATCTGATTTAACAGTCTCTAACTATTTCCTGTGACATCACATAATTCTTCATAGTCCATTGGGCACACCTGAATTTTCATTTCTTCAAAGTCATTCTATATAATTTATTCCGTTTCTTCAATGTATCACGTTATCATTTGGTAATTTTAAGGAAATCGAGCAAAAAAAAGAGTAAAAGTTGTATAACAAACAATCTCTACTCTAGTTTTATAGTTATCTTTTTATCTTAGTAAAGCTTAACACCTTCAGCAGCCTTATCATCAAACTATGTGTTTAGAATTATATACCACTTTGACTACATAACACTGTTTCTTATAGAAAGATATTCCATAGCCAATTGCATTTTCATATTTTTTAAATTTATGTTCTTCAAGATATTTTTGTTCGACAATTTGTCTTGCTCCTTCTTTAGCATCATCAATCAAATCATCTTCACTTATTGAATGTTTACACTCAATAAGCACCACTGTTCCAAGTATGTTTTCTGGTAAAACGCATACATCAAATCTACCATTTCCGGATTCTCTATTGGATACCACCTCATAATCATTCAACAATCCAACTAGAAATCCATGATAAAAGGATTCTTGATTATCAAAATAACTAATACTTCTTAATAATATATCATTTAGTAATAGATTTACTTTCTTCGCATCTCCATCCACAAGTTCTTGATACAATTCACCTTTTCTACTTGTTGTATAATCTTCAAAATATGACATGAAGGATTGTTTATAGATTTCATAAACCTCCTTATTTGGGATAACCAATTCGTATTGATTTTCTCCCCTATCTTTAATGACCTTTAAATATCCAGTTAATAATAGAAAACTATAAATATTATTGATATTATCCATTTCACGATACGTAAGTTCAGGCTTGATATATTTAATAAGGGATTGACCATTCATTAATAAATCAAACTCCTTGCGTAATTTTTTATCTCCATTTTGAATATACTTAACAACAATATCATTTCCGCTAGTATTTGCCCAAAAAGAAATTGGTTTAAAAGACACATCTTGCGTTATATTTTTAACATACATAAGTGTACTCCATGGATTATAAATTTCTTTATTGCCAAATTGATATCCATCATACCATTCTTTTACTTCATCCATCTTTTCTGATAGATTATAATCTTTCAACAACTGTTTAACTTCCAATTCAGTAAATCCAAAAGATTCACTACTAATATTATTTAAAACAGAATACGCCGTAAAATTATTCAAACCAGTAAAAATACTTTCTTTAGAAATACGAAGACATCCGGTCATAACACCTTTTTCTAAAGCATCATTCGTTTTAAGTGCTGAAGAAAAAACGCTTCTTAAAAACTCAACCATTTCTTCATAATAATTATTTTGATAGGCAGCCTGCAATGGAACATCATACTCATCGATTAGAACAATAACTTTTTGTTGATAATAAGTATATAGCGCATTCGTTATGACTCTTAATGAAATTTTTAAATCTTCAGCACTAGATGAACGATTATGCAATTTATTTAAAATATCTTTAGTTGTATCCGACAATTGATCAGAAGATAATATTTCTAAGTTTTTTTCTAACAATTCATATATTACATTTGAAAAAGATGAAATTTGCGCATCAAAAGTTAAGCTTTTCATTTCCTTTAAAGAAATAAAAATCGTTGGATATTTATTTTGAACCTTTAAAGCATCCTTATTCTTCGAAATATTTAAGCCATCAAATAGATAAGCGTTCTCCTTTTCTTTGATTGAAAAGAAATAATAAAGCATCGACATATTCAGTGTTTTACCAAATCTTCGAGGTCTTGTATACAAAACAACTTGTTCACTTAATACATCCTCAATGAAATTTGTCTTATCCACATAATACGCACTTTTATCAATCATAGTTTTGAAATTTTCAATTCCCGTCGGTAATAATTTCATTCTATCAATTCCTTTCACAGTTATTATACTTTATATTATTAACTTTTTCTTCAATTCCTCATAAGATTTTAAAATTCATGTAGCCCATAAAAAAAACACCCTTTATCAGGGTATCCAAATTTTCTGGGGGTCTCAAATTTAGGTGGGAAAGCTGGGGAACAAAAATGAGAAATGAATCTAGGGGTCTATGAAATGTAATTATTTCATTCCTGATTCATTCTCTTTTTTTTATGTCTGATATAACCGTTTATAATTATTTCGTTATGTTCATTGTTTTCAACCAGGAGGTATTCCGATTTGTATTTCAGTTTGCTTTAAAAATGGGCAATCCATATTTCAGGACTCCCCATACATCGTACTAATTATGCGAATTTTTCTTGCTTGCACTGAAATCATTAGCTCTAATGGCTTACTATTTTTCTCTATTCTCATCTTTTCTTATACAATACAAGTTCCGGATTTTTACCGTCTTCTTCATAAGTGCAAATAAGAATAAAATCCATATCTGCAACAACGCCGAAACATCTATCGCCGCCGTATTCACATTCAAGCTGATTGCCTAGATATGTCTTTGCGTCATTCAAAAACTTAGCCACTTGCCCATTTGGAAGCTGGTACTCAAGATTCACGTACTTTCCCACAAGGGCATTCAGTTTTTCCACCTTTGGCATTCCGTCAACATTCAATTCGTTAATTTCATTGATTAACTTTTTCTTGAATTCCTCAAATTGACCATTATCACTAAGCTCATCATATTTCTTCCAGTAGTCCAAAGAAGGAAGCAGCTCTTTCATATAAGAACGGGCTTGTTCCTCCGTGAAATTCTCGCTTACCATATTCTTAACACAAACTTCAATCAAATCGTCCATATCATTATAAGTATAATTTCCGTCGGAATAACACCACTTACAATAGTCCTCGTTGAAAGAACCGTCGTGATTGTGTCCGATAATATCATCATCTTCAAGCGGCATTCCGCAGCATTGGCAAATAAGCTTTCTCGGTGAGCCTAAAAGTGTATTTATAGAAACATCGAATACTTTTGACAGCAATTTCAATGTTTCCGTATTCGGAACTGTTTCTCCGTTTTCCCAACGTGAAACTGCCTGACGACTTACAAAAACTTTTTCTGCAAGCTCATCCTGCGACATTCCCTTTTTAGTACGAAGTTCAAGTATAACCTGTTTTGTGTCCATTATGAAGTACCTCCTTTACACCTTAATTATAGTCTCACACATTATCTAAAACTAGCAACTCGCAGTTGCTATCTTTATAACTCGCCTTTTCCGTTTCCGGCTATACAAATTTCACAATGATAGTTTTATCATTTGTATCCGCAGACGGATAACCTTCAAACTACACTGTTGTTCATATCAAAACCTCAACCTCCTTGTGCTTAAAGTATATGAAGTTTTGGCTTTATCTTGTAGTTTGCGAATATCCGTATAAATAGAAAAAGCCCTTTGAGAAAAGGATTTTTCCTCTTTCAAAGGACAAATAGACACACTAAAATTTTATTTATTCATGCGGCTCACAATCCAATCACTTGTAATACTTTCTGCTTCCGCACATTCACCATAATCCAATTCTGCTAAATCACCCATTGTTTCATCAATATTCAAAATAGATACTAAAGAAACCACTCTTGCATCTTCTTCCTTATGATTTCCACCACATAGGAACTGCCAATATCCATCTTCATCATGAGAAACATATAATACCTGAATTATTCATGAAAAGATAATAAAAGAAGATTAGCCTTGTTGATGGATCCAA
>NZ_QSPK01000027.1:12600-32003 GCF_003436425.1 Eubacterium sp. TM05-53 | reverse complement strand
GGCTCTATTATTTCACAAAGAGATCGTTCTTTTAATATGGGTCCTATTTGACGCTTACATAAAAAGAATACTATCTCTAGTATTCAATATCAATAAATCCTTTATAAGTATCATATTTCCCCACGAGAAAAGGAGAAAGATATATGAAAAAATGTCCGTCTCGATCCTTTATAAGTATCATATTTCCCCGTATATCGACCCGTACATGAATGTGTACAAAAGATGTGTGTCGATCCTTTATAAGTATCATATTTCCCCAGGTGGCGTTTGTGGACTATTATCGTCCAGTTGAATCGTGTCGATCCTTTATAAGTATCATATTTCCCATATGGAAAAATCTAATTTAAAGGAAGTGTTCTTCATCGGGTGTCGATCCTTTATAAGTATCATATTTCCCAAATATATATGGCATTCGAAACAACTTATGCTGGAGCACAGGTGTCGATCCTTTATAAGTATCATATTTCCCTATGCCAACCAAATCAACCTTAAAAAAAAGGTTATCATCGTGTCGATCCTTTATAAGTATCATATTTCCCAGATTGAAAAGATTGAAAAACGAAGAGATAAAGCTTGCGGGTGTCGATCCTTTATAAGTATCATATTTCCCCCTGTAAATATAGCACATTTTTGACTTTCATTAAACAAAATGACGTAAATCAGAGGTTTTTTGCCTGTTTTTTTCGACCATCTCGTGTTTTTTGACTATTTTCGGTGCTCAAAACAGCTCATTTTAGGTAGATGGTCGAAAAATCAAGACTTTTGGTTATCAATCAAATAACTAAGCTGATTGAATTAAACTACTTTTTTTCTTTATCTCTTTGACAAATAGACCGGGCCTGCGAGCCTAAAAGTGTACATTGCTACAGTTACTATCTAATACTCCATAAATCTAATAAACTCAAATACACTTTCACGACACGTATTCTTATTCTCATCTACAAATTCAACTGATTTTCTTTCACTTTGTGCAGCCACCACTCGAATGCCTTGTTTTTTTAATAACACAATCATACGATATGTAAAAACAAATTCTCCTTGTACCATTACAACAGCATCAGAATACTCTTGTATTTTATTAAAATATTCCAAGACTAAATCATCCAATTCTTGGCTTGTTATATGAGGAGAAACAGCCGGAAAAGGAATATCCACTATTTCTCCAAATATATTAGCCGCAGCTTTCTGCGATACAGACCACTTGGTTGATGTATGATTCGACAAATTAATAAACATTATGATCCTCCTATTTAGAAGCTCCAAACATTCTCCCCATTTTTATTCTTAGGCTTTTTATTACCTTTATAAGAAGAATCATTATTGCTACTTCCATTTATAGTTCGTGGTAATGAAATATCATTATCCAAGATTTTTGGCAATTTATTAGCGATTTTCATTTTTTTACGATCATCCGGTATAGTTTTTGCACAATGATTATCCTGGAACCATTCAAATCCATGATCATTATTTTTAGTTGTCTTAGGATAACAAATCTCATACTGTTTTGGAACTGAATTTAAGCCTGTAATCTTTTCAAATTCTTTCTGAACTGAAGTACTAAATCCAACATTACCATAAGTAAGTTTTGAATAGTCATAAGAAGAAACATCATAACTTACTTTATTTTGTTTTAACATGATCTTTCTTTCTTCAACTGCATTCACTTTACAAGTAACACTACCTAATCCTAGAGGTTTACCCATACCAAGCTTATAGCCAAGACCCTCCTTGCCTGTATTCAAGATATAAATCAATTGATTCAATTGTTTTCGAGAAATACCATCAAAATACAATTCACCATGGAATGTGATTCCTTCTTTAACAGGACGAATTGTCTTATTTAATTTTGTTCTTTCCATACTTTTATTGAATCTTACTGATTCAGGATCATGATGCCAATAATATTTTCTACCTCTTAAACTACTGTTATACAAACGAACCTTGCCATTCTCAATATAGTAATCATATGACCAGAAAGTCGCATTTTTAGGCCTCTCTAAGTAAAAATCTACATTTGAAATTTTAGGAGAGCTCAAATTATTAATTGTTACACAATTACCTTTATAATAAGATTCATTAGAATTTGTCTTATTGACAAACATATCTGAAAAACGAATACAAGAGCTTTTCGCATTTGTGCCAATCTTACCAAACAAATCACAAGCAGGACATAACTCATCATCACAAGGTGCAAATATACCCGCATAATCCATCAAATTTTTACTTGAAACCTCTTTTGAGAAAGTTGCCGGTGCAAGACAAACAATTTCATTTCCAATTGTACTGTAGTTAACAGGAAAATATTCCTCTCGTTTTCCTTCCAAGAACAATTTAAAGTTTGTTCTATAAGCCTCATAGGCTTCCACATCATATGGCTTCACTGTAGGTTGTTCAACATAAGAATCAATTATAGAATTCATCATACTTTTGATTTCATTTTCCGTTAAATCATTTTTTACAACGCCACCACTAATTTTAAATGCATGATAATATTTTTTTGCGGTTGACATTTTTTTATTACTGAAGAATCCCCATCTCAACACATAACCACTATCATTAAAGTTCCTCTTATCTTTAGAAAAATCTTTAATTTTTTCCATCATTATCCCTTTAGATTTTGGTGTATTAAAGTAAATCTTATCCCCATCTTTATAATCATTTACTTTATTCGGATGATAAATATTTTCACCAATCATTATTGAAATTGCTTTTACTAATGATAAGCTACCATCTTCTTCTAAATGTAAAAGTCCAGGTTTAAAAGGTGCGCCAATTCTTTTTACAGGATAATCATCATTTAAAACACCCATACAAGAATCTGTTAAAGTTTCATAAATACTACGAACCAATCCACGCATTTCACTACCTGGTACTACAGGCTCATGATATTTTCCACTCACATTCTTTTCATTAGATAAATCTGTATATGAGAAGAAATCATAGGACTTATGATCCGTTTCTTTACATGCGAACGCATTATCATTTGATGAATTTGGAATAAACAAAGGTGTTTTAGTCGTAATTGAATAATGAATTACACCATAATGTTTATCTTTATCCGTATAAGCATGTGCCTTTTTTTCTGGCAAAGAAATAAAGTTGTATGGATTTACGAAACGACTGTTATCTTTCATTATGATCTCACCTCCTGTAAACGATAGTTTGTGATTGTCAATAAATCCTCATCATTGTATTGAATATAATTTACTACATTGACGCGGTTTGAACTCGAAGTTACTTCTTCATCTAGATTCGCTTGAATATATGTAGATTCCACATATATATCATCATGCTTGACTGTATCATCAATTACACATTCAATTTCTTTCAATCTTGATTTAATATAACGATACTCTTTGTTCTCATCAAACAAATGCATCTCTAATAATTTATCTTCTAAATACGCATCCTTTAATAATTGATCTTTTGTGTATTTTTGAAATACCATTCGATCAATATATAAGGCGTACATAATCCCTTTTTCAGGTGCTAAATTAATGTTCATAATCCATCTCCTTATACTTCTCGATTGATGATGCGATATAAGCATCTTCTTTATTTTCTTCACCATCAATCTTTAATATCCCATTAGCCTCAAAAATACCTCTACCAATAGAAGTCTGTCCCCCTACAGCTAGGAATCCATTCTGCAAATCTTTAACTGCCAATAAAAGAATTCCAATAATCCAATCCATATTTGGATTTTCTTTATTTATAGAAAGTTTTAATGTGAAAGTTCCATTCACATATGTCTTTTCCTTATACAAAGCACCATTACGTGCTGAATTCTCAAAACGAGAAATACCCGTTCTAGTCATCTCCAAAGCTTTTGCTCCTTCAATCACCATTTCATCTACTATTACACCCGAAATATGTGCATCTTTACCGCTCACAAAACCAAACATTTCATCAATCATCTTATTCGCATTTAGTTCAGTTGAACTATTTACATTTAATTCTTTAATGATTTCTTTAATTCGATGACGCAAAGCACCCATAATACTTGTTCCTGGAATAACTGGACATCCATGATCCATAATATGTTCAAAGTCTGGCGCATTCTTTTTAACCGCATACTTACGAATGGAAATACCACCCTTTAAACGCAATGGCACTTCAATACTCACCATGTGACCTTTTGTCGAATAATCCAAATCATACGCTTTAACATTCTTTTTCCAGAATGGTTCTCTATAACAATCTCTATAATCTAAGAAATTATTCTTTGTGAATTCACGCTTCTTAATTTGGTCAATATCAATAATTCCATAACCCCTTGTTTTATTGCTACCCAAACGAATCTCTTTTAAATGAATACCATTAAAGATTTCATTTAATGTACCTACCAGCAATTCTTCATTATCCTTTTCACGAATTGTTAGTTCAATATAGAAATAGCCCTTTGAATTTCCCTGAATAACTTCAAAATCAAATTTAGCTCCTTCTTTCGTAATCTTATTATCATCCAAAGCTACACTATCTCGAATATCTGTCTCTGACTTATTAAACTTTAAATCCGAAATAAATACAGGACTCATCTTGCCATCTTCATCATTTGCAAAACCAAAGATGTCATTTCCATTATTTTTAGATTGAACATATGCTCTAAATGCACCCGCAATTGAACTTCCTGAAATGAATGGATGTCCATCATAATCACGAAGCACATCACTATCTGTTGTTCCTTCTAGTCCTGAGGAAACATTCACAGGAGAAACAAACAACAATTCAATTCTATATACTATTCTTTTCACTACTGAATTCATCCTCTATTCCCCCGCTTTCACTCTATATTTCAATTCACGAATATATGCCGTATACAACTTAATAAATTTCTTTTTATCACTCCAAGACAGTTTAAAGTCTGCATATTCTCTATTTTGAATTTCTTTTTCAATATCATTTAATACATCCATTGTAAGTTCTTTCATCAAATAATCACACTTATCTTTATTGGCACTCTCTAATTGTTCAAACTCACTCTTCATATCTTCATAGTTTGATTTTGTTCTAAACAATAAACGCATCTTAGATAAGGCTGGATTCAACTGATCTGAGCTCATTTTATTATTCGCAACAACTTCACGAACTTTTTCATCCATGCATTCTTCGAATTCTTTTTCCAATAACGAATTAATTACTGTTAAATCCACATCTTTATTCATATTTTTCTCTTTTGTGAATGGTTTATACACACAAACACAATCATTTTCTTTTACCTTTTCAAAAACCACTTCTCCAAAACCTTCAGAAATTCTTTCTCCTATAAAATAAGAATGATTATAACTAGCCTTAAAACCAGTATCCGAATGTACTTTCATACAAGAAGATTTAGACAAGGCAGAAAAGATTTGTTTCTTTCTTCTCCAAGTAACATTAAATCCACCAATCGCATTATAAGATAAGAATGGACTCTCAATTTCGATGTCATTTACACCAAAATATGCATTTAAATAAGTCTTCAATGCATCTACATCAGCCACTAACATTCCATTGTTATTATATAAAATCGCATCTGAAGCCAATAATAAATCCGCATCATGAATCAATATCTCTTTGTTTGTCGCGTTCTCAACAGAATCTAAAGTAAAATCAATCTGTCCAAATTCGCTATTTCTTCCATAACCCATTCGCACTTGCCCAAGTTTTGAAACAGAATCCATGATTTGTTTAGCCGTTTCACGATTTGCGTAGATAAATCCCTTAAAAGTCTGTGCTTCACAAATACTAGCCAATTGATAAAATTGTCCAGAAACACTTGTAGCACGACCAATCGATTTATCACTAGGACGTTGGTGATGATATGAAATTTGTTCTTCAACAGACAATACTTCATTTTTTTCTGACATATAATCAATATTTGCAGGTGTACGCTGCTCTTTATCATTGTCATTCTTAAAATACATCATATCCACGATTTCCATCTTGCCATCCACATAAGATTGATTCTTTATTTTCTGCAAAGAATTTCTTCCTGGAAGTGAACGCTGCCCACCCAATGAAACATAAGCATTGGAAACCACAATATCATTCATAACCTTTTGATAAGCATCATTACCCATACTTCGAGCAATCAAACCTAAAACTTTACTTCCCGCAATATAATCTTCAGTTTTAGCCTGGTTACCCTGTGCTGATTTACAAATCAATGGTGAATTCAAATGAATTGTATATGAAATCCTATTCTCATCCTTCAATTCATTTTCTTTAAACAACACATGATCTACGGATGTACTTAAACTATTTTCAACCTTTAATTCAACTAAACCCAAACCACGAGTTCTAGATACGCCCATGTGTTTTACCATAGAAACTGCATTCTTGAATTCTTCTAAATATTCATTATTTTCTAAATCCACATTCGCATTGAATAACAATCCCTTTTTTATCACGCGCAATGTTCTTAAACTATTTTCAATAGCCGTACCCGTCTTTGAGTCTACAGCTGTCTGTGTTCTTAAATATGTATAAACTGACAATACCTTTTGTTGATTCACAAAATCAGCATCTTTAAACTTATTTAATCCATTTACCCTCGCATCATAATTTTCTAATCTTGCATTTGAAATTGTGAAAGCTGATGCATCGCTTCCTTCTTTTCCAAAAATCGCATTATAATGTGGCATTAAACCCATTTCATATAGTTCTAAAGCTGCTTCACGAATACATCCCTTGATTCTTTTTGCAGGAATATATGGAAGACCATAATCATCATAAACAACATCTGTATCTACGGTTGTATTATATACTTCACCTGAGTAACAACATAGATCACTTAATAATCGAATTGAAATTTCCATAACCAAACCCCTTTCTATAACTGAAGATCCATCAGTTCACACGCATCGTACCATACGCCTTTTTCTTCTTCTAATCTTTCAAATCCCACATGCTTACGACTCTTTAAGAACGCAATTTCTTTTTTAATTTCATTATTTCCCTGTGGAATCACATTACGAATTTCTTTACCCAAGCTTCTAGGCAATTCTGGACCACACAATACACTCAATTTATTTTCTAATTCAGTAACTGAATACTTTTCGTTTTTAACATTCAATCCCTTGTCGTTTTCTACACTCACATAATAAGGTCGTCGAATAATAGATTCACCATTCGTAACATAATGTTTATCTCTATAATCATCTAAATTAGAAGCATTCACATTTGTACACATTTGAAAATCAAAGAAGTTTCCAACAATCTGATCTTTTCCACTAATTGAACACTCCGTACTCTTAGCTCTTTTCTTTGCACTGTCACAACATGCCTCAGCCACCATATATGCATCTGAAAATGGGAAGTGTGAATTAAAGAAGGCAATACCCGCACATGCTGTAAAGATTGGATTTTTATCTTCTTCTGTTTCGATGAAATCCGTCTTCTTTTCATTTAATTTTTCTAAGAAATATTTAACAGCCGGAATTGCTAATTTGGCATTACATACAAACGTAATGTCATCCCCAGCCACAACAATCTTTCTATATTTCATTGTGTCTGTTTTGAATTTATCTTGTTGACTATCCATCCAACTTGTCATTTCATCAAACGTATCTTTAAATGTTTTATCAATACCACTCGATAAGCGACGCATCTTTTGGATTGCTGTCTTGTAATCTTTTACATCACGCATTAAATTCATAATTCGCTTACCTAATGAATTCCCATCAAGGTGAATCAATGCCAATGTACTATTATCCCCCTTTTGTGTAACCATATTATCAAAGATTTTTTCAATATTTTTTTCTTGTAAAGTATCCGCTGTCTTACGCTTTAATAAAGATTCTGTACAATAATACTTTTTACTCACTGACTTCAAATCACAACCCGTTATTGGTAAACCCGTAATTGAATCAGTTGCCGTAAACGAGAAGGCACCAACTGGTTTTGACAATGGCATATGCGCTTTAATTCTACGCATTTCCATATTGATTCTTCGATAGTCATCTGTATAAGAAACTGTTTTTTCAATAACCGCAATCGCAACATTTAATGAATACGTTTTGTCTAAGACATATTTTCCTAAGTATCTATTTACTTCTGAACAAATCGAACCATTTCTGAATAATACATAGGCATTACCACCACCGACAAACATAACTTGCATCAAAACCTTAGATCCATCTTTTATAAACGCATCTGCAGTGTCTCCATTATTCCACTCGACTAAGTACAATTCTTTTTCTTCAGGTGAAACACAATTCTTTACATAATCCTTTAAACCATTGATGATAATATCATCGACTAGCTTAGAAGCTCCAATAATCTCTTTAACCGCATTTGTTTTAAAAATATAGCCTTGAATGCCACGAATGTCATACATTGCCAAAACTTCTTTTTCTAATAATTCTTCCTTCATTTTCCTTCTCCTTTTTTACTCTTCAATTATGTTTAAATAATCAGAATTATTTCCTAATTTATCTTTATAAACCTGCTTATTGTTGTAACAATAATAAAACTGCACACTATCCTCACTCTGAATGATCTTCTTTATCTTTTCTTGAAGCTCCTTCATTTGATGAGGTGTTAGTTCTCCTTCAAAAACAGATTTCTGCACATGAAATAAGTATTGTCTTAATAACTTTTTTAACTTATCACACCGCTTTTCATTCACATCATATGTACATATCACATACATAATAATTCCTACCAATCTATAAGAAATGGTGTATATGTCTCACTCTTTCCTCTTACATAATTTGATAATTCATGTACTTCTTTTGAAATCAATCTTTTATAAGAATAATCATGAATGGACTTTCTTAACTGCTTATCAAATTCCTTCACAAAAAATGAAGCACCTTCTGCATTTAAGTAACAACTTCCATCTGCACCATATTCAAACATATCTTTTTTCACTTGATTCTTTCGAATCAATCTAAAAATCAAACGATCTACAAGAACAGGTTTTAATATGTCTGCCAAATCATATTGTAAAGAATCCTTTGACTTACTAATACTATGAATAAAGCTGATAGAAGGTAATAAGCTACTTCTATATAACACAGATAAATAGTGTGAATATAACAGTGAATAGCCATAACTCATCATCGCATTCATTTCATTTTTTGGTGGATATACCATCCTTTTCACAAACATAAAATCCTTATTTTTTGTGATCTCATCAAATCCAAGATAATAAAATTGTTTTGCTCTTGCCTCAAGTAACAATAGCTCATTAATCGAATTCTTATGTTTAATTGTTTGAATTAAATTTTCAATTTCTAGAATTTCACTTTCTAAAAACCTACCCTTTTTCTGATAATACTTTAAAACCGCAAGACAATTATGAAGATTCGCATACGTCATTTGTTTCGCAATATATAAACGAGTATCTTCATCATCATACGCATGTACCTGTTTTACTAAACAACTTCCATCATAGTGTTGTTTAGGAAGAAACTGTCCAATGTAATTCGCATTATAAGTAAAGAAAAAGATTGAGATTCCATATGTATTCAACAATTCAAGAACTCTTTTATTCATTGTGATTTCAGAAAAACAAATAATCAAATCCACCTGTCGTATAGGAATTGGAATCGTTTCATCCTTGGTTACACATGCCAAAGAGAAATCTTTTCTTTTCAGTGTTCCACTCTTATACAGATAAATCGTTTTTTTCATGGCACACCTCAATCATGCCAAAGCCACAAGAGCCCTTCGAAGAAATCCCTGAATTATAAATCAAATGTAGTAAATTTGGTGAAACCTCAATTTTCATCTTTAAATGATAAGCTTTGTAGAAACAATCCTTATACTTCACCATTCTCTCCTTTACATTCTTTACTTCTAAAATGTCAAATACTTCCTGCTGATAATCCAAATCATACGCATATACTTTATTCAATAGATTACGACGTATCAGTTGTTCAAACTCTTCCTGAATCGGAGAGTAGTACGTTGTGAAATCATCTTGTGTAGAATACACACTAATTGGTGATAGTGTTTTAACCCAAACTTTTTCTACACCTTGTATTCGATCTTCTTTCATAATATGAATATCTTTAATTAATACCTTTTGATTCAACATAGTTAAATACTTATGTGATGAACAATATTCATAAATCTTTTCAATAAAGAAATCATCCATAGCACTGATATAGAAACAAAATTTATCTTTAAAAACCATTGATTTCTTTACAATCGAATAGCTTCCAAACAGGTTACTAAAGACGAACATTTTATATACTTTTTCATCCAATCGATAACCTTCATTGTGGTAAAAAGCTCCTTCTTCCTCAGAATTCAACATATTATAGATTGTCCCCTGAAGAATATGGTTATAACCAATAGGAACTGTGAAATTCTCTTTATATAAATCAATTTTTAATCGCATATTTAACCCTCTTAGCACCATTATATAACCATGTTTCTAAATATAAAAATTAATATTCTACAAAATCTATAAATTCAAAAGTACTCTGCTTATGAATTACACCATTCTCATCCTTATACTCTGAACTGCTACGTTCACTACGAGCAGCCACCACTTTTACACCGCTATTCTTTAATTTATTCACCAATCTATGTGTAAAGACAAATTCTCCTTGAACCATCACAACATCAGGACAAAGATCCATTATTCTTTCATAATACGATTCAACCAATTCATCATATTTAATACTGTCATACCCCTTATATATCATAGGAAATGCAAGATCTACTACCTCACCATATTGCATTGCACTCTTTTTTTGATCATCCAACCATAACTCACTTGGATGGTTTGATACATTAACAAACATCTTATCCCCTCCTTCATTTCTATATGTAAAGGAACAGGAATTAATTAACCTAAGCATAAATAAATTTAAAGAAAACAAAGAAAACAAAAAAAGAATACTATTTCTAGTATTCAATCAATTAAATTCTTATAAGTATCATATTTCCCCATCAGCCTGGCTTAAAAACAGCTATGCAACGCTTGTGTCGATCCTTTATAAGTATCATATTTCCCGATGTATATACAGACGGTAATTTCAAATATATATGTTTAACAGTGTCGATCCTTTATAAGTATCATATTCCCCACAGAGGGTCGGAAAGGAGGTTCCATTATGGAACTAGAAACGTGTCGATCCTTTATAAGTATCATATTTCCCTCAGCAACCGCAAAGTCAGGCGTATAACTATAATGGTTAGTGTCGATCCTTTATAAGTATCATATTTCCCAGTCGTTGTTAACTATTGACTTACGTGAGGCTGTAAAAGGTATGTGTCGATCCTTTATAAGTATCATATTTCCCTTGTGATAATGGGTGTGCTGCTCGTGATGCAGTGGATTAGTGTCGATCCTTTATAAGTATCATATTTCCCAAAGCCAAAAAGGCTTGTTCACACGCAGTATGGTCGTAAGTGTCGATCCTTTATAAGTATCATATTTCCCACGACGCACGAACACGCGTACTTCGTTTAACCGTAGACGAGTGTCGATCCTTTATAAGTATCATATTTCCCAAAAAAAGATTTATTACGTAATGCCTTACGATGAACTTGAGTGTCGATCCTTTATAAGTATCATATTTCCCTATTGTAAATATCATTAGATAATGCGACTTCTTCCATCGTGTCGATCCTTTATAAGTATCATATTTCCCTGACGGAACTAAAGTCAGTGTCTGCTGGAGAATTCTGGTGTCGATCCTTTATAAGTATCATATTTCCCCAAAAAAAGCAACTTATAATGGTCGTATAGTAGATCAGTGTCGATCCTTTATAAGTATCATATTTCCCAAAAAAACTGACGCCGAGCAAGATGTCAAAGAATAGTGTCGATCCTTTATAAGTATCATATTTCCCTATTCTTCAATCTAGAAGAAAAGGTTGTGTTCAAATACAGTGTCGATCCTTTATAAGTATCATATTTCCCCTAGTAAATATAGCACATTTTTGGCTTTTATTAAATAAAATGGTGTAAATCGGGTGATTTTTGGCCTATTTTTTCGACCATCTCGCTTTTTTGGTCTGATTTTCTAAGAAAAAAGTGCTCATTTTAGGTAGATGGTCGAAAATTTTAGCTACTTTTTGACTTACGATTACCTAGGTTGAATAATTACATCCATTATTTATCAAGATTGGTCATAGTCTCTAAGCGTTTATAATAATGTCGTAGTGTTAGACACATCATGAAATTAATAATTAATAAAAGTGTATTCACAACTTTGTAATATACAATCGCATCATTCATATTTTATTTTCCCTCCATTCTTATATGTCTGTATATACGGAATCATTCGTGCTAATATACATTCAAATTTTACCCAATTAATATCATTGTAGGTTCCGTAATTCTATAGTTCCATTATGTGCTTGATTTAGAGCATGTTGTTTCTTATTGAATACAAATATGAATTCAAAAATGGAGTCCTAAGAACATATTTACTAATGTATTTATGTATTTTAATAACCTTTAATCTATTAAAATCGAACACCTTTTGTATTAAAAACTATTTGAATTAAGAAAGAATATTGTTTACACTTTACTTATAGTTCATAGGAGGATTGAATATGGCTTATATTAAGTGTCCTGTTTGTAACAAGGATGTGGATAAAACAAAATATGAAGATATGCTGAGGCAAGAGATAAACAAAGGAATCAAGCCACTCATAAAAAAGAATGAAAATGTGTATAATGTTAATGAATCAACAAATGTATATGCAGATATAGATACTGTAACGAAACTAGACCAAGATGCCATTGATTTTGGTTTTTCTAGAAAAGCGAAGGATGGTACTGTTATTCCAATTCGTAATGCGTTTATTTCTGCTATCATGCTCAATTACTATGATGAATTCAATTTAGAAAAAGAACAAAAAACAAACGTAATAAAAAATACTTTGAAACACTATCTTCCACTTTTGACGGATGCATCTGTCAATGCACTCTCCCCTTTTATCGTGGGCGAAATAGATACTTCAATTGGTAAAAAGATAAAAAACAAGAAAAAAATCATAAAAGTAAAACAAACAAGAGAAAATGAATATATTTATTCTGATATAAAAAATGAATACTCACTAAATAACTCATTTTCTTCCGTCAGTGATTTTTTTTACTCTATGTTTAAATCTTATTTAGGACACCCACAATATATTCGTGAACAGATTATATTTAAAAAGAAGTTCAAGGCAATCAAAAAATACATTCAGAATGGAAATACAATTCTCATTAAATATAAAGCGGATAAAAACTATACGAATTTTTACCCATATAAACTTGTTCATTCACCTGAAGAAAATCATAACTATGTATTAGGTGTTGTAAAAACAGAGGATAAACACAATCCTGGTCAAATCATTACACTTTGTATTTCCTATCGTCTTGATAATATTGGTAACATCATTAAATTATCCAAGGATCCCATTCAAATTACAGAGGAACAACAACAAGCATTAGAAGAATCTATTTTATATTGTCCTTCTTCTGCCCAACAAAAGCCAGGAGAACATACTATTGTAGCTCTTACAGAAAATGGTGTTTCCCTATTGGAAATTATCTATACATTTAAACCTACTTATATTGATAAAATCGATCAAATTGGTGAATATTCAATATACAAGGTATGCGGTTCTTCATTCCAAATCCATAATTATTTCAAACGTTTTGGTGCAGATGCCATTATTTTAAATGATGAAAAATTCAGTGAAACTCAACAAAAAATGGCCAATAAAATCATCGAAAACTATCGTTCAATTCGCAAAGATTTAGAAAACAAATACAACCAATAAAAGGAAGAGGAGATTAATCTTCTTCCTTTCGTTTTTTATTCACTACACCAATCACGCCAAGTGCTGCCAACATGCTTGCCATCATAGGAACAAATGCTTTTGTCTCTACACCTGTATTGACTGAATCTGAATTTGTCTGAACCGAAGTTTTCACAATTTCTTGTTTAGGCTCTGTTTCAGTTTTTTGCATCAAATATGCATTCAATTCCTGCATTGCCTTATTGTAGCTTGTTTCTGCATCCAAACGACTTGATTTCGCATCCATATATACATTGTATGTATCCTCATAATTCTTCTTGGCTGCATCCAATTTTGTCTGAATTTTCTTAAGTGCATCCACATCTTTACCTAGACTTGTCATATGATTTTTTAGGCCTTCATCTTGAACAGAGGATAAGTCAACCTTACTGCCATTTGCCTTTGTTTCATTCAACAAATTCATTAGCATTTGATGTGGCAAAGCCTCACTCTTATTCTTCATTAAATCTTCATTCAATAATTGAATTTGATCCGTCTTTTCTTGAATCTGTGTCTTTAAAAACTGTTGCTCACCCTTTAATGTTTCAATACGGTTTGAAGTATCACTCAACTCTTGTTTAACCCTTTCTAAACCATCCACCGTATTCTTATAATCATCACTCGCTTGTTTTGCAGCATTGTAACGATTCATGCTTGTATCTAAAGAAGCCTGTTTTTGATGTAAAATCTCCAGCATTTCATCAGTTTTTGACTGCGCCTCATTCTGTACTTCCACAGCCTTTGAATGTTCATCTTTTAATTGATCCAATTTTGTTTTTGACACACCAATCTGTGCATTTGCCTTTTCAAAATCTTCTTTTGCGGATTTTAAATCCACACCAGCCTGCTCCTTATAAGCATCCCAGTTATTTAAACGATCCCTTAATGTATCCACCTTATTCTGAATCGTAGACTGTTCTTTTTGTGTAGCTACAAAATCTTTTTCTTTTGCCTCCTTTTCAGAACGCTTAGAATCCACAATCTTTGTAGCTGCATTTAACTTCTCATTCTTATTAGCCTTAACACTTTCCTTTTGTTTCACTACATCCGATACATTCTGTAAAGAACCCTTTAATTCCGAAACACGATTTTGATTTGTAGAAACCTGATTTGAAAGATCTTTCTTAGCTTGGTTTGCCTGCGCCAATTGATTCTGTAATCCAGCTAGTGTATTCTTTTTCGAATTCAATAAAGCCATTGCGCTCTTCAATGAACTATCATCCTTTACAGTTGTTCCAGACGCATTCTTAACGGCATTCTGTAAAGCTTTATGCTTTGCATCTACAGATTTTAAGTTGTTGCAGTAGTTATTGAAAGACTGTTCAAATTCAGAAACACTCATCTGAACTTCATCATCAACACCCATGACTTCATCCAAAAATTCTTGTGTATGAACCATACCATGTGGACCATTTGTACCAAGTGCAAATCCAGTTACTGTAAATTCTGGTTCCACAATATTCTTATAATGAGCAACAGTTTTATGCTTAGGATTACCAGCTAAATAATCTGCCTTTTCCTCATCATACCAACCTCTAAAAGGACTTCCTGACGTATTGGCATAGCCATAGCCCCACGAAAGATTTTCCGCACATGCGTACATTCCTGCATGACTCACATTTATTTTTGAATAGTTTGCGTTTACCTGCGCAATGGCCATAAGCCATGCACTGACTTTTAATTCAGATAAACCTTCCTGTTTACGAATCTCGTTACATTCCTTTAAATACGCAATGGATGCCTGCATATTCTCTAGACTTGTCGCATCATCTGTCTGTCCCATCTTTGTATACGATGCCAAATGAGCTCTTGCCTCATTATCACAATTCGTATCAAACACAAAATCAGCCATGTCAGATGCTCCAATTGAATCAAAGTACCCCTTACTACCTTGGTTTAATCGAGCTAGATCTGTCGCATATTTAGATTCAAATTCACTTAGCTTTTTCTGAGCCTGTTCAACCGGACTTGAAATACTATTATATTCATTCAATGCCTTATCATAATCCGACTGTGCCTTATCCACATCCGATTGTGCACCCTCAATCTTAGTATTTAAATCTACAATCTCATTGTTTTTTGATTCTAATTGTGACTGTGAAGCTTCACTCTTTTGTTGTGCTTTATCCAACGCTTCTTTTGTTTGCGATAATGAAGTATTCGCATTCGCTAATTCTTGGCAAGCCGCATCATAATCTTGTTGCGCTTGTTGTTGAGATGAAACCGCCTCATCATAAGCCGCAGTAGCTGCATCTACTTTTTCTTTAGCCTGTTCAAGATTATCATTGGCAACATCTAAATCCGTTTTGGCTTGTTCTAATTCAGCCTCACATTTTTCAAAGCCATTCTCATCATTATAAGAATCTACTAAGTCTTGTTTTTCTTTAACAATTTCCTGCTTTTTAGAAGCATCCTCTAATGCAACATTGTATTCTTCAGTTGCTTGATCAACCGCTTGTTGTTTAGCATTCACATCCTGCGTTGCATTCGATAATGTGGCATTTGTTTCATCCACATGTTGTTGTGCCTCATTTACAGTTGCTTCAGCAACAGCCTTTTCATTTGTAGCTTCTTCTAATTCCTTTGTCAAATCTTCTACATTGCCAAAAGACTCTAACTTTGCCTGAAGCTCTTCTAACGCACTCTTCTTTTCGACCAATGTATTTTGTGCTTCTTCTAAATCCGCTGCCGCCTTTTGACTGGCACTAATTTTTTTATCCAAATCCGTCTTGGCTTCTTGAATCTGCGCTTCTAAACTATGAATTTCATCCATCAAAGGTTGTAATTCCTTCATAATCGCATCATACACAACCTGATAGTTTTGTTGAACCACTTGATCTTGTGCGTCATAATCCGTTTGTACAACCTCAACCTCATGTTTAGCTATACCCACTGCTTCTTCAGCCTTCTTTTCTGCTCTAACCCTTTCATCAACCACCTGCTTAGTATCATGTAGCTGCCCTTCTAAATTATCTTTCTTTGAAGTCTCTTGTTTTACTTTGGCAACATGTGTTTGCGCTAAATTTTCCTCATGTGCACTTACCCCCATCATAGTTGAACCAAACCCTTGTAATGCAGTCATCCCTGCAATTGCACTCACTAAAATCTTTTCATTCTTTTTCTTCATAATCTTATTTCCTCCTATTTCTTAAACTCTAAATTCGAATTGAATCTACAAACATAATTGAAACCATACACCCAATAATCACCATGAATACTTCTATCATTACCATTTCCTCCCATTTCTTTTCACATGTCAATTTACCAATCATTCCCCTTCAAAATCCGTATAATCTACAATAATTATTTCTCCTTCCTTCTCTTTTTATTTAATACGCCGACTAATCCTAGACCCGCAAGTCCTGCCATCAACATAGATCCCATCACATTTGTTTCTACACCTGTGTTAACAGAATCATTTGTAGTTACCGTAGTATCACTTGTCTTAACCACCGTTGGTTCTAACAAGTAATCATTCAATGACTGCATAGCTGTGCTGTATGCTTTTTCTGCATCCATCAAATCTTGTTTGGCATCTAGATATACATTGTATTTTTTCGCATAACTATCTTTTGCGGTTGTTAATGCCACATTGATTTCTTGTAGTTCATCCACATCACTTGATAACTGTGCCAATAATGTTCGCATAGCCTCATCTTGTACTCCACTTAAATCTGCCTTTGTTCCATTTGTCATTACACTATTCAATACATTCTTCATTTGTTCATATGGCAATGCATTCGCTTTGTTTTCTGTTAATGAAGTATTTAATTTAGAAACCTCAGCCTTTAAATTCGAAATATCTTGTTCAGATTTTTCTTTCAAAGCCGTTAATTCATGAATACGAGCACCTAATGTTTCTACATCTTTTTTAGCTGTTTCAATCCCTTGAATAGTAGCCTCATAATCCAATACTTTCTTTTGAGCAGCTTCAAATAGACTATTCTTTTCATCAAATGAAGCTCGAGTATTCGCTAACACAGCATTTTCCTTATCTGCCTTTGCCTGTGCTTCATTTTGAGCTGCCTTTAATACATCCAATTCAGCATTCAAACTTTCTAATGTAGCTGATGCTTTAGTAACATTCTCTTTAGCAGCAGCTAAATCTGTATTTGCCTGATCCAAAGCCTTCATAGCTTTATCTTTATTTGTATCCCAATTTTCAATATCATCCGTTAATGTATCCACTTTTGTTTGAATAGATGTTAATGAATCCTTCGCTTCATTTATCTTAGATTCAGCCAATACTTTCACTGAATCTTTTTCTTTTACAACACTTAAAGTCTCTTTTAATGCCTTGTCTGCATTCTCTTTTGTAGTTGCCTTTTGAGTTACTGTATTTTCAGCATTAGAAACCTTTACTTCTTCTTGTGCAATCACATCTTTTTTAGAAGCCGAAGCCTTTTCTAAATTTGCCTTAGACATATTCAATGTAGACAATTGATTTTGTAATCCTGTAAGTGTATCCTTTTTAGAATTCAATAAAGCTAATGCACTCTTCAAAGAACTATCATCCTTAGTAGTAGAGCCAGACGCATTCTTTACGGCATCTTGTAAAGCTTTATGCTGGGCATCTACGGATTTTAAGTTGTTGTAGTAGGTATTGAAGGATTGTTCAAATTCTGAAACTGTCATTTGAACTTCATTTTCTACACCATATAAATTCGTTCCAAACTCTTGCGTATGAACTGTGCTAAAATTTCCATTTGTGCCGACCGCAAAACCTGTAATGGTATAGCGACTATTCACAATATTCTTATAATGACCTACATCCGAAAAATTTTGATTTCCAGCTAAACATTCCGCCTTTTCTTCATCATACCAACCTCTATATGGGCTTCCTGATGTGCTCGCTTCTCCATAACCCCACGCAAGGTTTTCAGGCGTTGAATATACTTTCGCATGTTCAATATGTGTTTTCGCATAGTTTGCGTTTACCTGTGCAACCGCCATTAACCAAGTACTAACTTTTAATTCAGATAAACCTTCTTTTTTACGAATATCATTACATTCTTTTAGATACGCAATGGCTGCCTGCATATTTTCTAGACTTGTCGCATCATCCTTTTGCCCCATTTGTGTGTATGATGCCAAATCCGCTCTGGCGGCATTTGAATTATTTTTATCAAACACATCTTCAACCGCTTTTGAAGCTCCTATAGAATCAAAATATCCTTTACTTCCTTCATTTAATCGAGCTAAATCTGTCGCATACTGCGTTTCAAAATCACTCAATTTCTTCTTATCCTGATCTAATGGAGATGTTGTTGAATTATAATCATTTAAAGCTTTATCATAATCCGATTGTGCCTCATTCACTTCATTTTGAGCGGAACTAATCTGTGTATTTAATGAAGTGATTTCATTCTTCTTTGCCTCAATCTCCTTCTGGTTTGCATCATAGTCTGCCTGCGCTTTTTCTAAGGATGCTTGAGCCGTTTCTAAATTATTCTTAGCCGTTTCTAGTTCACTAGATGCATTATCATAATTTGCCTGAGCATTTTGACTTGCCATTACAGCTGCATCATATTCAGATTGTGCTTGTGCAAGTGCAGACTGCATAGTTTCAACATTTGCTTGTGCACCAGTTAAATCTGCTTGTGCCACCTCTAATTCTGCCTTGGCATTCTCCATACCATTTTCATCATTATACTGATCTACAA
>NZ_QSPK01000027.1:0-12590 GCF_003436425.1 Eubacterium sp. TM05-53 | reverse complement strand
TTCTGGTTTGCATCATAGTCTGCCTGCGCTTTTTCTAAGGATGCTTGAGCCGTTTCTAAATTATTCTTAGCCGTTTCTAGTTCACTAGATGCATTATCATAATTTGCCTGAGCATTTTGACTTGCCATTACAGCTGCATCATATTCAGATTGTGCTTGTGCAAGTGCAGACTGCATAGTTTCAACATTTGCTTGTGCACCAGTTAAATCTGCTTGTGCCACCTCTAATTCTGCCTTGGCATTCTCCATACCATTTTCATCATTATACTGATCTACAATAGCCTGTTTTTCTTGTACAACACTTTCTTTTGTAGTTACATCCTCTACAGCAGCATCATAAGCATTTGTAGCTTCATTAACTGCTGCTTGTTTTGTCTCTACATCTGCACTAGCAGCCTGTAGTTCATTATTAGCTTGTTCTGCATTTTCTTTAGCTGTAGCTAATGCTGCTTCGGCCGTTTCCTTTTCTGTTTTTGCGTTTTCTAAGTTTGTCTTTAAGTCAACAGAATCTTCAAATGAAGCTAACTTATCTTGAAGTTGTGTTAATTCTTCTTTTTTAGAACTCAAATCCTTTTGAGCTTGATCCAATTCTTCACTTGCCTTTTGACTTGCACTGATCTTGGCATCTAAGTCTGTCTTAGCCTCTTGAATCTGTGTTTCTAAACTATTGATTTCATCCATCAAAGGCTGTAATTCCTTCATAATTGCATCATAGGCAGCCTGATAGTTTTGTTGAACCGTCTGATTCACTTCTTCCTGTTTAGATTCAATAATCTCTACCTGTTTATTTGCCACCGCAACTTGGCCTGCTGCACTGTCTAAAGCTAATGATTTATCTTCTACTTCTTTCTTTGTGTCATGAAGTTTAGCTTCCAAATCATCCTTTTTACTTGTCTCTACCTTTGCGTAACTTACATGTACTTCATCAGCACAAACATTCATCATAGTTGCGCTAACACCTTGTAAAGCTGTCATTCCTGCAATTGCACTCACTAAAATCTTTTCATTCTTTTTCTTCATAATTAAATTTCCTCCATCTTTCTTTTTCTTATCTAAAACATTCCGCCAAAATCATTGAAGCCTCCAAAACTGTTATCGAAGCTACAAGAATCATTAAATCCATAATCATAATCATTTGAATAGCCATAGTCGTAATCATTCGAATAACTGTAATCATAGTCATTCGAACAGCTATAGTCATTGTCAAAACTACTTTGATAATCATCATGGTAGCTTTCCTCATAATTCCAAGAATTTCCTTGCGTCATGTCATCTCCACCCATTTCATAAGGTGTTACACTATCCAAGCCTTCCTGTACACTATCAAGTGCAAAGCGCTGACTTTCTTCCATAAACAAACGATTTTCTTCTTGAATCTGCTGCGTCTGCATATCAAATCCATCATCATAATCCATTCCTTGATTCCAACCAAAATTATCTTCCATATCATATTCCTCCTCTTCTTCATCTTCATCTAAGTAATAATAATCGGACGATTCTTCACTATTTATAGGCTCATTTGAAGTATGACTTTCATAAGTTATATCATCTTCAAAACCTTCATCTATTAGATTCAAAATGTAATAAAATATAGCGAATAAACCAACAATATCTAGAACTATAAATAATGATTCCATACTCTTTTCCTCCTTTTAAAACATTCCGCCAAAATCATTGAAGCCACCAAAATCATTTGAAAAGTTATTGTCGTAATTCCAAGAGTTACCTTGTGTCATATCATAGCCTCCCATCTCAAATGGCGTGACACTCTTTAAGCCTTCTTCTGTAACCCTTTGACTTTCTTCCAACTGTTGTTGCTGAAACTGATTCATCTGTTGATGATACAAAATATCATCATCACTATGAGAAGCTGATCTAGCACAACTTGTTACGACACAATAAACGATATCAATCACTGTACAAATAAGTACAAAACCAAAACATAATTCAAACATAATTTCTTCCTCCTAATTTTCTTTTTACATCTCTAATTGTCTAAACTTTCTTAAAAATTAACTAAATTCTTCATGCCGTATCATATTCGCTCATCACACTCTTTAAGCCTTCTTCTGTGGTCCTTTGACTTTCATCTAACTGATTCATCTGCGGATAATACAAAATATCACTATAAGAAGCGGATCCAGCACAACAGCCAACAATATCAATCACTGCACAAGTAATCACAAATCCAAAAAATAATTCAAACATAATTTCTTCCTCCTAATGTCCTTCATTCATCTCTAAATGTCTAAACTTTTTCAAAAATTAACTCAATCAAACAATTTACTAAAGATACATACAACAAGCACGAATACTAAGATTTTTATCTTCGTTAATCTCTCTTAAGACATTTACAGTTTATCAATAAATAAAGGCTTTGAATATGCTCAGATAAATATATTTCACGAACTCTTTTTATAGTATTATTAAAATGTTTTTAGTTATTTTATTGTATTTTTAAAACACCAAAAAGGGAAGAATTTAATTTTCTTCCCTTCGTTTTTGTTGCAACACACCTACGATACCTAGGCCTGCTAAACAACTCATTAACATTGCATCTACAACACCCGTTTCTATACCCGTATTGACTGTATCCGTCTGAATAGATTCTGGTGTTTTAGACAAGTATGTATTCAACTCCGCCATAGCATTATCATATTTTGTTTGTGCATTATGCTTTTCTGTTTTAACATCCAAATATGCATTGTATTTATTTACATACTCCTGTTTTACTTGGCCTAGCTCATTCTGAACTACATTTAATGCATCCACATTTTTAGCTAGTTCTAGAATCTGATTTTTTAATGACTCATCTTCTATATCTGATAGATTTGCTCTAGTACCGTTTTTCTTCACATCATTTAATATATGAAGTAAATTTTGATATGGAAGGGCTGCACTTTCATTTTTCGCTAGATTCTCATTCATTGTAGCAATACTCTTTGACAACAATTGAATCTTTGACTCTAACTCCTTCTTATTATCCCTAAGTACATCCATTCTTGTGGATACATCCTTAATCTCTTGATTCACAACATCTAAATCATGTCTGGCCATCGTATAGGCATCACTCGCCTTTTTAACTTCATTATAATAAGCTGTCTTATCTTTTAATGTTGTTTGAGCTCGATTAAGCACATGAGTTTTTGAATCCAGATCCTGTTGAGCCAAAGATTTCTTATACACTGCTTTTGTATATGCATCTCGAGTATCATTTAATCTTTCTTTCGTTTCATTTTCTAATGTCTGTGCTTTTTGATACTCTGTTTTTGAAAGAGATAGTGCATCCTTTGCCTCTTGTTTTCTGGTATCCCAATGATCCAGTTTATCAATCAAAGCCTTAATTTTACTTTGAAGTGCATCTCTATCACTCTGTGCGCTTAAACAGTTTCTTTCACTCATTTCTACATTTACTTTAGATTCTTTCAGCTCAGCTTCTTTGTCTGTTCTCACCCCTTCTTTTTGTTTCACAATCTGAGATTGATTTTTAACAGAATCCTTTAATTGAACTGCGGCAGTCTTTTTCTCATTTGCAACCCACATCAACGCATCCCTATCGCTATTAGAACGAGTCCATTGTGTTTGTAAATTAGACAACACGCCTTTCTTTGAGTTTAATAAAGCTTCAGTTTGTTTTAAAAGTGTATCATCTTTCGTTCCTGTCGCATTCTTCACGGCATCTAAAAGCGTTTTATGTTTTATATCCACATCTTTTAGATTTGAAATATATTGATTTAATGATTCTTCAAATTGTTCCACAGACATAATACAATCATTTTCACTTGCCGTACCCTCTTCTCCATATGTATGATCGAATTCTTGAATATCTGTTGAGCCATATGCACCTTCTTCAATATGAGCATAACCTGTATAATCATAGCCTTGACTTACAATATTTTTATAGTGACCAATCTTATGCCAGTCTGTAATACCATTTGAATACCAAGCTTTTTCCAAGTTATACCAAGCCGTAAATGGACTCGCCTTCGTTTCAGCATCTCCATAGCCCCATGCCGCATTTTCTCCAGTTGAATAAACGCCGGCATGTGCTACATTTCCAATTTGCGCCTCATCCCTTTGCCAATTGGCATTCGCCTGTGAAATAGCCATTAATACCATACTTACTTTCAATTCTGGTAAATTCTCATTGGCTCGTATCTTATTGAATTCTTTTAAATAAGATATAGTATTAATCACATTATCTAAGTTTGTCGCATCATTTTCTGCGCCTATATGTGTATGCCCTGCAAGTTTTCCACGTGGGTCTTTTAGAATGTCTGAAGCTGCGAAAGCTCCCATCGAATCATAATACCCTTGAATGCCTAGCGATAATTGATTTAATTGTGTTTCATGTTCTGTTTCAAATCGCGATAATTCGTTCTTAGCCTGCTCTAAAGGTGTTATAACGCTATTATAATCATTCAATGCCTTATCATAATCCGACTGTGCCTTATTTACATCTGCTTGTGCATTCTCAATTTCTGTATTTAAACCCTCAATTTCTTTATTTTTTTCATCCAATTTAGATTGAGATTCCGCACTCTCTTTTTGTACCTGATCCAATGTAGCTTGTGTTTGAGATAAAGATGCATTCGCATTGTTTAATTCTATACAAGCAGCATCATATTCTTGTTGGAGCTTTTGTTGAGTTGCTAAAGCATTATTATATACACTTGTAGCTTGGTTTAGTTTTTTATTTGAAACATCTAAATCTGATTTTGCCTGTTCTAATTCAACTTTTGCACTCTCATCATTAAAAGAATCCACCAGTTCTTGTTTTTCATTCACAATAGCTTGTTTATTAGAAGCATCCGCCAAAGCTGCATTATAATCTTTTGTTGCCTGATCCAATAACACTTTCTGTTCATTTACATATTTTGACACTTCTTGCAGGTCGTTATTTGCTGCATCCACCTTTTTCTGTGCCTCACCAACCGACGCTTCTGCCAACACTTTCTCATTTGTCGCCTTTTCAAATTCGTCATGTGCATTTTTTAAAGTTTCTAGCTTTGTCTGTAATTCCTTTAACACATCCTTTTTCTCACCCAATATAGTTTTCATTTCTTCCAAATCCGATGCCGCCTTTTGACTTGCACTGATCTTTACGTCCAGATCTGTTTTTGCCTCTTTAATTTGTGTTTCTAAACCATCAATTTCATCCAATAAAGGCTGCAACTGCGACATTACAGAACTATACGTATTCTGATACATTTGGTTTGTCAGAATCTGTTGATTCTCATAATTAACTTGTACCCTATCCAAATTTTCCTTAGCCTGTCCAACCTCATTTTGACTTATCTCAACCTGTACCTTATTTTCATCCAACTTATTCTTAGATTCGCATAAGTTAGACTCCAATTGATCTTTTTGTGATTTTTCTTTTGTGACATAGCTTACACTAGCTCCTGTAATCTCATAATCTTTTGCGCTCACATTTAACAAGGTTGTATTTACTCCTTGTATAGCTGTTAACCCTGCAATTGCACTTGCCAATAACTTTTCATTACTCTTTTTCATTTTCAAATTCCTCCTATTTTGTATTCACAGTTATATGTATCAAAAAGAAGGAATATTAACCTAAACATTAAAAAACTCCCATCAGTCTATATAGACCGATAAGAGTCAGTTTTCATAAATTCAATTATAGCCACTCAGCAACATGAAATGTAACAATGTAATCCCCTGTTCTACAACCAATTATTGCCGAACAATCTTAAAGCAAAACAACAGATACCGATAATCCAAATCTCAGTCGCACTGTTCACACTCTAAATGACATATTACTTTGAAGCATTTAACATCCTAAAAAAAAGAAGTCCTAAAATTTTCTTCAGGACTTTTTTACTTTGACTATCTAGCATGAATCGAACTTCGTGTTGAAAACGCCCAATTCCAATTAACTGCACAATCTTTCCAGACACTTTCAATAAAGAGGTATCAGATAATCCAACAGTACCTAAATATATTAAGCAGCATACAATCACAAGCCATTAACATCATATTTTTCAAGAGGCTGCATCGATTACGACGATGACGATAACGACACTGGTGTCAATCCTTTATAAGTATCATATTTCCCAGAGGAACACTCTGCCCGTATGGCAGAATATGCCAAGTGTCGATCCTTTATAAGTATCATATTTTCCAAAATGGAAAAACGTCAACACAGCATCGGATGAGGTAAAGTGTCGATCCTTTATAAGTATCATATTTCCCCTAGTAAATATAGCACATTTTGACTGTCGAGTGTCAAAACATTGTGATTTTTGATGTTTTTAGCCCTTATTTTTCGACCATCTCAATTTTTTTTGACTATTTTTAGTGCTAAAATCGGCTCGTTTTAGGGAGATGGTCGAAAATTTAAGTGTATTTTCTATAACATACGGTACTTTTCAGTTGATTCAAACACGTGTTTTAAAAGTATTATAATAATCATCTAGAAATAAAGCAATCAAAGCCACTCGCAAACATGTAGTGCATCTTCGTAAGGATCATAACTTGTACAATGTAGAACTCCTGTTCTACAAGTGACATTTGCATAACAGTGATCACTCAATTTGGTACCTACACATGGCTGGTTTTCCATCATACCTGGAAGTAACGCTTGCCACTCCTCTTCCGTTGTTTCTGGAGTGATTAAGTCATGCAGATGATCTGGATCCCAGTCGCATAAATCATATCCTAAGTTATATGTTATATTGAAGTATTTAACACCTTTTGAAAAAAGATAGTCTACCATGTCTCTGAAATTTTCTTCAGGAGTTTTTTCTTCACTTTGACAATCTAATACATATCTAGCGTGAACTGCCTTTCGTGTTGAATATACTTTAGTTTGAATTAATTGCATATTTTTTGCCTTTCTAGACACTTTCACAAGAAGAGGTGTCGAATAAATATATCAATTACATATTTTTTATTTCTTTGAAAATATACTTTATTGTAAAGGGTCTCCTTTACCCATACCGAATACATTTTTCAAGAACTGCATAGGATCATCCGTTTCGAATTTGGATATCATTTCTATTAAGTTATTCAATAAGAATAGTCTTGTGATATCCACGATTGGATGTACATAATCTTCATCCATCCCAAATTTATAGTGTGCATATACGACATCGCGTATTTTAAGTCCAGGAATGAATTTCTGCGCATAATTACAAGATACAAACACTGTTAACGGTGTTGGTTTTAATCCAAATGTAATATCAAAGTAAACATCATCATTTTCTTCAAATGTTTCATATATGCTCATAAATGTATGCACTTGTTCTTCTCTTTCATGTTCGAAATGTGCATTAACAACTTTCATTGTAAATAAATCCCCAAAATATTCTCTTAACTCTTCTCTTAATAGCGCAATGTTTTCATAGCTGTCATTTGAAACAAAGGAGTCAACCGCAACCACATTAAATTTCTCTCCTTTTTTTACTACGCTCAATATGTGCGCCGTGATTGGAAACACACATTTAGTGATCAAATTTTTATCTACACTTTCATATTTTGTCTTTAAAATCTGTTTTTCTCCTATTATTGTATAAAACTTTTTCATTTCTATTTACCTCCATCCTTTCGTGCGTTTTTTTAGTAAACCTGCAAAGTACGCATCAAACTTCGCAATCTTTTTCGATACCGCTGCACCTGAAATATGTAGATTTTTTGCAATCTCCTTTCCTTTCTTTATATCTTCTCCTTTTTCAAACACATCTAAATATCGTACGTGAATAAATGCAGAATCTTCAGGATGATCCTCAATATATTCATATAAAATTTCCTTTAACTCTTCTATAAACTGCTTTGTCAACTCCTCTTCCTTTTTGTCCTGCTCTTTTGAAACATCCTGCAAGACAGCATCGTAAGTAATAATCTTATCCGTATCACAATCTGAATTAATTGTTTCCTCAATAACAATCGTCTTTTCTTTTGGACAATAGCGATAGATGTTTTTCTCTGCACTTTTCGCATCATTGTTTAAATGACCACAAATTAATGACTGAATATATCGAATCATTTTAGCTTCGGCATATTCTGAAGAAACTATAACTTCACCTGCCTTCATTTTCTTCAGAAATGTTTCAACCGCCTTGTGAATCGATTCGTGCATACTATCAATCGAGTCTAAAACCTCTTTTGAATGTTTACAAACCGTTGAATCTACAGACACAAAGGCTTTGCCAGAAGCTTCAAACTTCGCATTTGTTTCAATAAAGCGAATCGAAGCAGATGCGAGTTGCGCCAACAAATATACTTGTTCCCATACAAACATATATAACTTACTTGCCTCTGTTTCATTTTTCGCTTCATAATAATCCATAACTCCATCACATACATTTTTCGCAACAGTAAAAAGTGTTTCGTATTTTTTCATAATCAATTTCCTCCTCGTTGTTTGTTTACATCCTTATACTATCAACGATTCGATGTTCATTCGATTACTTATAAAATATATTTTACGAACACTTTTTATAACGTATTTACTGTTTATTATATATTTATGTTTTCTTTTTTATACACTTTTTATTCTTCCTCCCTTCTCTTTTTATTTAATACGCCGACTAATCCTAGACCCGCAAGTCCTGTCATCAACATAGATCCCATCATATTTGTTTCTACACCTGTATTAACTGAATCATTTGTAGTTACCGTAGTATCACTTGTCTTAACCACCGTTGGTTCTAACAAGTAATCATTCAATGACTGCATAGCTGTGCTGTATGCTTTTTCTGCATTCATCAAATCTTGTTTGGCATCTAGATATACATTGTATTTTTTCGCATAGCTATCTTTAGCGGTTGTTAATGCCACATTGATTTCTTGTAGTTCATCCACATCACTTGATAACTGTGCCAATAATGTTCGCATAGACTCATCTTGCACTCCACTTAGATCTGCCTTTGTTCCATTTGACATTACACTATTCAATACATTTTTCATTTGTTCATACGGCAATGCATTCGCTTTGTTTTCTGTTAATGAAGTATTTAATTTTGAAACTTCAGCCTTTAAATTCGAAATATCTTGTTCGGATTTTTCTTTCAATGCCGTTAATTCATGAATACGAGCACCTAATGTTTCTACATCTTTTTTAGCTGTTTCAATGCCTTGAATAGTAGCCTCATAATCCAATACTTTCTTTTGAGCAGCTTCAAATAAACTATTCTTTTCATCAAATGAAGCTTGAACATTCGCCAATACAGTATTTTCCTTATCTGCCTTTGCCTGTGCTTCATTTTGAGCTGCCTTTAATACATCCAATTCAGCATTCAAACTTTCTAATGTAGCTGATGCCTTAGTAACATTCTCTTTGGCAGCAGCTAAATCTGTATTTGCCTGATCCAAAGCTTTCATAGCTTTTTCTTTATTTGTATCCCAATTTTCAATATCATCCGTTAATGTATCCACTTTTGTTTGAATAGATGTTAATGAATCCTTCGCTTCATTTAACTTAGATTCAGCTAATACTTTCGCTGATTCTTTTTCTTTTACAACACTTAAAGTATTCTTTAATGCCTTGTCTGCATTCTCCTTTACAGTTGTCTTTTGATTCACTGTATTTTGAGCATTAGAAACCTTCGTTTCTTCTTGTGCAATCACATCTTTTTTAGAAGCCGAAGCCTTTTCTAAATCTGCCTTAGACGTATTCAATGTAGACAATTGATTTTGTAATCCTGAAAGTTTATCTTTTTTAGAATTCAATAAAGCCAATGCATTCTTCAAAGAACTATCATCTTTTGTAGTAGAGCCAGACGCATTCTTTACAGCATTCTGTAAAGCTTTATGTTGAGTATCCACGGATTTTAAGTTGTTGTAGTAGGTATTGAACGATTGTTCAAATTCATCAATTGTCATCACAACATCTTTATCTTCTTGATAACCAAATTCTTGAGCATAAACTCCATTTACTTTTTGTAGAGCAAAACCAGTTGTTTCATCCTCTTTATTCATAATGTTTAAGTAGTGACCCACCTCAGAGAACTTATGATTTCCACTTTCAAATTGTTTCTTTTCATAGTCATACCAGCCTCTAAATGGACTTCCTGACGTGCTCGCTTCTCCATAACCCCACGCAAGGTTTTCTGAATATCCATACGCACCTGAATGATTTCCTTCTACTTGTGCATAGTTTGCGTTAACCTGCGCAATTGCCATGGCAGTCATACTTACTTTTGGAGTATTCAAACCATTAATTTTACGAAGATGATCATATTCTTTCAAATAAGCAATACTTGCCTGCATATTATCTAGACTTGTCGCATCCCCAGCTTCTCCCATATGAGTATAAGAAGCCACCTCTGCTCGATATGAAGAATCATTATTCACATCAAAGATTCCTTTTATATCATCATAACAACCTAGTGATTCATAATACCCTTTACTTCCTTCATTTAATCGAGCTAAATCGGTCGCATACTGCGTTTCAAAATCACTTAATTTCTTCTTAGCCTGATCTAACGGAGATGTCGTTGAGTTATAATCATTTAAAGCCTTATCATAATCCGATTGTGCTTTATTGACTTCATTTTGAACTGAACTTATCTGTGTGTTTAATGAATGAATTTCATTCTTCTTTGCCTCAATTTCTTTCTGGTTTGCATCATAGTCTGCCTGCGCTTTTTCTAAGGATGCTTGAGCCGTTTCTAAATTATTCTTAGCCGTTTCTAGTTCACTAGATGCATTATCATAATTTGCCTGAGCATTTTGACTTGCCATTACAGCTGCATCATATTCAGATTGTGCTTGTGCAAGTGCAGACTGCATAGTTTCCACATTTGTTTGTGCACCAGCTAAATCTGCTTTTGCCGCCTCTAATTCTGTCTTGGCATTCTCCATACCATTTTCATCATTATACTGATCTACAATAGCCTGTTTTTCTTGTACAATGCTTTCTTTTGTAGTTACATCCTGTACAGCAGCATCATAAGCATTTGTAGCTTCAGTAACTGCTGCTTGTTTTGTCTCTACATCTGCACTAGCAGCCTGTAATTCATTATTAGCTTGTTCTGCATTTTCTTTAGCTGTAGCTAATGCTGCTTCGGCCGTTTCCTTTTCTGTTTTTGCGTTTTCTAAGTTTGTCTTTAAGTCAACAGAACCTTCAAATGAAGCTAACTTATTTTGAAGTTGTGTTAATTCTTCTTTTTTAGAGCTCAAATCCTTTTGAGCTTGATCCAATTCATCACTTGCCTTTTGACTTGCACTAATCTTGGCATCTAAATCTGTCTTAGCCTCTTGAATCTGTGTTTCTAAACTATTGATTTCATCCATCAAAGGCTGTAATTCCTTCATAATTGCATCATAGGCAGCCTGATAGTTTTGTTGAACCGTCTGATTCACTTCTTCCTGTTTAGATTCAATAATCTCTACCTGTTTATTTGCCACCGCAACTTGGCCTGCTGCACTATCTAAAGCTAATGATTTGTTTTCCACATCTTTCTTTGTATCATGAAGCTTAGCTTCCAAATCATCCTTTTTACTTGTCTCTACCTTTGCATAACTTACATGTACTTCATCAGCACAAACATTCATCATAGTTGCGCTAATACCTTGTAACGCTGTCATTCCTGCAATTGCACTTACTAAAATCTTTTCATTCTTTTTCTTCATAATTAAATTTCCTCCATCTTTCTTATTCATCATTACTTGTCTAAAATTTCTAAAAAATTAACCTAAACCATTTGAAAATTATCATTATCTTCATATAACGAACTAAAATTAGGTATATACTGGTTGTCTAGTTTTACACTTCTTGCGACAACCTCATATCGTGTGTATTCAATAAACTGTTGGGATGCCTCTCCACATCCATTACATCGAAATAGAATTGGATAGCGAACTGTTCTTTCGCAAACCGCTCCTTTCACAAATGCACGATCTCTTTGATCGATATCTTGCTTTATAGTCTCAGCCACGCCTTTATATCCATGTACCTTAATCAAATTAAAACGTTCACTTCCATTTATGATTTTCTCATTCAACATATCACTTAACACTTCCTGTGCCTTCATCGGACGATTAATTGCTAGGGCAAACAGTGCATGATGATCCTGCTTTAAAATTGGATTCGGGATTACTCCGGCAAACACAGCACTATTGATTCCTTCTGAATCTGGCAAAAACGTTCCTGGCGACACCTTAAAGCTTTGTAGAACAACATCCGAATGAATAACATTTCTTACTCGAACACTCTCTTTTCCACAATGAGGGCATTTAATAACTTGCGCATGATTACACTCAAACGAAATCATGCGTCCGTTTGCCAAAAAATAATCACCTACCTTAACTGTATCCAATGCTTCATTTATTAAATTTGGATCAATAATCAAACATTTAATACGCTCAAACTTATAGATATCAGTTCGATTAACATCCAACACAATCTCCAAAGCTTCTTTATAATATGAACCACTACACATTCTTGGCTCTTCAGCCACAATTCCACCAATTTTACACTTATTAATACTCATAATCTCTATTCCTCCTTATTTGAGGTCGGTATACCCGCCTCGTTACATCCCTATATGTAGTCAAATAAAAAGAAATTGTGAGTACCCATCTGATAACCCCTAGGAAATTTCAAGTCCTCTAGCCATGGCATAT
>NZ_QSPK01000026.1 GCF_003436425.1 Eubacterium sp. TM05-53 | reverse complement strand
TCATTTAATGTGATTAGATTATTGGTTTTCATATTCAATTAATTTGGCAATCAACATCTAATCGAGTTCTATACACATCTACATCATAGGCATAATCATCATAATTCGAGTAATTATTGACATTCACATACTCTTCAAGCTCACATTCAGGATCCTCATAATCTTGCCACTTCTCACGTAAAGCAGACAAATAATCTTTGCAGCTCGTATAATCATATTGATTCACATGAAACTGATTCTTAGGATCATACTTCTCAGCCCAACCATCCTGGCGCAACATTTTACCAATCGCAAACCCCAATATTCTTTTTCTACTTATCATATTCCTAAATTTCTTTCTTAAATTATACACAAAAAAGCCGCCATATTATAGGCGACTCAATTATCATCTTCACTTTTTACATTTCTAGAAAATGACTATTTCAACAACTCCCTAATCTCATCTTCACTCTTTGACAATGACTTAGAAATAAACTCTAAACTCATCCCATTTGCTAGCATCGCTTTAATCCCTAGTTTCATTACTTGATTCATCTGCTCAATTTGTCTATCCGCATCTTCAACATGTTTATTGGCTTCTTGTAATTTTCGAGCCTCTTCTTGTAATTTTCTAGCCTCTTCTTTTGTTTTTCTAATTTCTTCTTTTAGTCTTTGAATCTCTTCAAGTTCAAGTTGTCGTTCCATTCGCTCTTCATTTTCATGTATTTTTTGAAAATCTTCTATTATTTTCTTCCAATAATCATCCGATCTTGTTTCTACATGCTTCTCTAACATTTTGTTCACCCATCCTTCTCTATCATCCATTCCTTTGTTAAATCATCGTTTTCTGTTCATTCATGTCTTCAAGCGGCTTATTTACATCTAACTTTGCCATCTCAATTGTACGTAGCTTCATACGATCCTGATTTTCTTCATTCCTTAATGTAAATGAGATACACTCTAGCTCTTGTGTTTATTTATAATATCCGTTAATACCACAAACAAATCTTCAATATTGATAGGCTTTGCTATATGACCATCCATACCTGCATCAAAGGCTTTTTTCTTATCCTCTTCAAACGCATTGGCCGTCATCGCCACAATAGGTATGCATGCTTTTGATTTGTCTTTTAAGCTTCGAATTTCTTTTGTAGCTTTATACCCATCCATTTTTGGCATTTGAATATCCATTAGAATTAAGTCATATGTTCCTGCTGGTTTTCCAATAATTCGATTCACACACTCAACACCATTCTCTACACAATCTACTTGAAGTCCTGCATGTTCTAAGATGGTCATCGCAATCTCGGCATTTAAATCATTGTCTTCCGCCAACAGAATATGCTTGCCTTTAAGACTTGTATGATCTACAGTAACATTTTCATCTTTTGCACTCAAATAATATCTTTTATCCGCAATCTTATATTTCAATGTGACAATAAACGTACTACCCTTACCAAGTTCACTCTTTACATCAATCGTTCCACCAAGAAGGTCCACATACTTCTTAACAATGGCCATGCCTAAACCAGTACCATTAATTTTACTAGTTGTAGTTGTTCTTTCTCTTGAAAACGATTCAAAAATCTTATCCAAATATTCTTGGCTCATACCAATACCCGTATCCGTAATGTCTGTACGAACAACCATATATCCAGGTTCATCACATTCTAATTCATCAACGTTTACCTTGATTTGTCCATTTGAAGGCGTATATTTTAGGGCATTACTTAATATATTTACGAATATTTCCTCCACCTTTGTCACATCCGCCATGACATGTTTATGCTCAATATTTAAAGTGTACTTTACATCAATATTCTTTTTCTTCGCCTCATCCTCAAACATGTCAAACAATCTTTTTCTTATATCCTCAATATTCGCATAGTTTTCATCCACTTCCATATGACCACTCTCAATTCGAGCCATGTCTAATACATTATTAATAATGGACAAAAGAACACTACCAGACTTTTGAAGTTTCTTTAAATACTCTGAAACCTTAGAAGATTCATTGCCCTCTAATTCATCCTCCATAAGTTTTGAATATCCCAAAATCGCATTCATAGGCGTACGAATATCATGCGACATGTTATGCAAAAACTGTGTTTTCGCAAGACTAGCATCCTCCGCCTTCTTAAGTGCAATCTCAAGTTTATCATTTAACTTTTTCGTATTCTCGGATGCGATTCTAGCCCTTTGTAGAAGTACAAGAATAATAATTATTATGCATTGCGCTAAGACCAGAACCACTTTCAAATTATCTTTTAAAAATTCATAAAACGTAACTTTATCAGCCGTACTCTCATACATCGCAATCGCACTGGTCAACATATCTGAAGGCATAGCCTTTATCGTCTTATTCAATATGGATAAAAGTGTTGCATCACCATCTTTAACCGCAAAACAACCCTCCATCGTTTTTGTCAGAGGAATACTCTTTAAATTCTTATAATTATCAAACAACAAAGCCTGACTTGTACCCATGATGAAACAATCGGCTTTTCCATCCACAACCATTTCTGAAGCTTCATCCATCGTTTCACAATCCAACAAATTCCATTGCGGATAACTATATGCAATATGCTGCTTCAAAGCGACTTTGTTCTTTGGTACAACCACTGTATATACTTCATCCTCATTAAAATTTTCCTTGTCCGTAACCGCCATTAAACTATACGTCCAAGCCGTGTTGGTAAGTGCATAATTGTTTTGTTCGGCAAAATCAGGATTTCGACTCGCATAATAAATCACATCAATCTTATGATTCTGTAACGCTTTGATCATTTTGTCGTAATCATCAAACGCCACTATATCAAAATCTAACGTATGATTGCCCAAACAATCCCTGGCATAAGAGATATATTCAGTGAGTATACCACTAAGCTGACCACTCCTTTGATCCATAGAAAAGACAACTGGATCATTATCTAAAAAGCCAATTCGAATACTACCATGATCTTCAATATATGACTTTTCAACACCCGTTAAAAACTGCGTGTAATCCAAAGTAAAATATTTCTTTTACAAATCCGCCTTAAAGAAAGGACTATCCTTATCTAATTGGTCCATCGCATAATCCAATTCCTTTTTAATATCACTACGCTCTTTATTCATCGCAAAATAAATGCCAGACTTACCAATCGTAGTCACACAAGATATACCTCTTTCAGACCATAAAGATTCTTCTAAAGACACAAAACAATCAATCTCATCATTATCCAATTTAGTTTCAACATCACTATTACCACTTACATTGACATGCTCAGTATGAATACCATTCTTATTCTCCCACTCTGTAAGCATATTTTCAGGCTCTGTACCCATAAGCACACCCACACGCTTACCATCCAAAGACTTAAAATTCGACGACACAATATCATTATCCGATAAATTCGCATACAAAACATATTTTTCTTCGCCCATAGGCTCTTCAGAATACAACATCTTTTCAGCACGATCATCCGTATACGAAATATCACCCATGATATCGATCTCACCATTTTCAAGCTTTTCAAAACAGTTTGACCAATCACACTTCACATATTCAAACTTCCATCCGGTATATCCAGCCAAAGCCTGCATTAGTTCATATCCATAACCACGCCTTACACCATGTTCATCCACATAATTAAATGTATCTTCAAAAGATCCAACACGAATAACCTTTTCTGCTTCATCTGCCAAACAAGGCATGCACAGTGTGAATATGATGAATATGCTAATGCATATTGCCCCAAACCTTTTTATTATTTTATTCATAAGTTTCTCCATAACCAAAACAACCCTAATCTTTATAAAAATTATATATTCTTGCATAATTTTCAGTCAAGAAAACGAACTCATTTTTTAAAAAATATAACCATCTTATAAATAAAAAAAGAGGAAGAGACCCGCAGGTTCTCCCCCGCCTGTAGGCTTCGCAAGTTTCTACAGAACGATCACTAAATCAAGTTTACGTTATCTCAAATATTGAGTCAATACATTTAATCTACATTATCTACTAATCTGTCTGGAATCAACTCATTACCTGGTATATTGTAATTGACCCATCTAACTGGTCATCTACAATATACTTCTCCTTTTTTTCAACTTTTTATAACCGTGGTTGAAGACGGTGTTGTTAATTTGTAAAATTGAATATGTGAATGTGGATTTGTATATTCATCTCCTGTAGCTTGACTACTTTTGAGAGGTTCTTACCACACCTTATTCCAAAACAGTGATTAGTTAGATGAGTCTTTGAATTCGTATTTTGAACCAGGTTTTGTGGTCTAAGTGTTGTGGATAACCATTTTCACACGTTTCTATAAAGAAAGGATGTTTATTTATGAAACTAGTTGGTATCGATGTTGGAAAGAACAGTCATCATTTTTGTGTCATGGACAAAGAAACCGGTGAATTCAATGTTGCACCTTCTTCTTTTTCTAACAACAAAGAAGGATTTGACTTTCTAATCAACTCTCTTAAACCGTATTCTAAAAAATCAATTCTAATTGGTATGGAAGATACTGGGCATTACCATGTTGCTCTTCTAAAATTTCTTCTTAGCAATGGATATACCGTTGCCTTGATCAACCCTAAAACTACTGATCTTACACGCAAAATGGAAGGCGGCATTACTAAGAATGACAAACTGGATACAATCACTATTTGTGATGTTCTAGATACTCCTGAGCGTAAGAAACAGTATCGCATTACTAAAGTTGACCGTTTTGATTTATACGAACAAAGACAATTGACTCGTCATCACCATAATCTAAAGGAAGAACTCAATATCTACTGTAATCGACTACAGAAATCGATTGATCTTGTTTTCCCTGAATTCAATACTTTGTTCAGCTCGAAATATGGCATTGTTTATATGAATCTTCTTAAAACGTTTGGCAGTGCTGAAATAATCGCTTCCACAGATATTCGTACAATTCGTAAATGTTTTGAAATCAAAGGAAGAGGCGGCCGCATTTCATTGACTGCTGAAAAGTTAAAAGAATGTGCTAAGAATTCTATTGGAATCTCTTCTGAAGTTGAAACGATACAGATCAAACACTTGGTAAGCCAAATCTCGCTTATTAAAGAGCAAATCGCTGAAATAGATAAAAAAATAGAAGAGTTCTCGATCAAAAACAACTCTCCTATCCTAAGCATTCCAGGGATTTCTCATTTCTCTGGTACTTCTATTTTAGCCGAATTAGGAGATATTGGCAATTATTCCAAGCCATCTCAGATCATTAAATTTGCAGGAGTAGCACCATATCACTATGAATCGAGTCAATACAACGCCCAACATACTGGCATAACCAAGAAGGGATCTAAGTATCTTAGAAAGACTTTGTATCAAATCATACTGCCTGTAATTAACAATAATCCTGTATTTAAGAAATACTATCGATTGAAGATATCTCAAGGTAAAGAACACCGTTGTGCTCAAGGTCACTGCATTAGAAAGCTGCTTAGAATCATTTATCATTTACTAGAAACAGGACAATCATTTAATCCTGCATTATTAAGATAAGACAAATACATCTAAAGCATCTAAACTTTTAAAAAATTACATTTTAAAAGTTCTTTTCGTCATGCCTAAATTTAATCCAATATTCACATTTTCAAAGATCGATTTAAAACTAACTAAAAAATCTAGTTATTTTATATTTTCAAACTTTTTTAAAAAAATACTTGAATTTTATATAGTTACCTGGTATATTTAAAGACATATTGTTTGTTTAAGTCTTTATTCTTTAATGAAAACCACACTTCACTATCTGACTGCATTGTGATTGAATCCACATAATATTCTTCATCATCAATTTGATTGTTTGCGTTTTTAATCAATTCCTCATCTGAATAAGGTATTGAAGTTTGAACTTCTTTAGTCTCTCTAAGCTCGGGTTGTGCCTGTGTACAACCTGTTAGTAACATTAGTAATATTAGCCCTAATTTTATCATACAATTCTATACGTATTCTCCTTTGTATTAATTTCAATCGTAATGTTGTTACTAAATGTGGCCTGTTGAACATGATCATTAATGATTTTATGTTCGACCATCTCTTCGTTTTTAATTCTTTGATAAAAATCTAGAACAACATTTGCACGTTTAATTCGATCTTCTATGGATAAGCCATCAGAGCCAAAATTACCATCCACATTATCATACGGTGCATTTCTTACGACATATGGAATGCCACCATTCAATAACGCATACAACATATAGTCTTCTTGTTTTTTATCCATTGGCCAAGGCAAAATGAAACAATCATGATATACAAGATTAAATAATGGTACAGGTATTCCCATTCTTTTCTCATTTTCTTCTTTCATCATAAATTCATAAGGCCCATAATGAGAGAACACAAGTTCGCGCATGGCCCAATCACTACACTCTTCACTCGAAGGTATGATTCCTCTATTTATCATATATTGAAAACAAGCTCTTCTATATTCCATACACTCTTTTCGACTCATTTTATGTTCTGGATTGAAACACTCATCCATTTCATTACATGAGAAAACATCTAAGTATACACAATCCAAATCAATATGTTTTAAAACCTCTGTATAATTACGTTTTACATACTTAGGTGCTAGACTTGCACACAAATAGTTTTGTCTTCCCCCAGCCCAATTCGCATGTTCAAGCACACTATCATCCTCTAATTGTATGGCTTGGTTATCATCATGTGTTTTAGCCTTATAGTAATAATCACGATACTGATCGTGTAAGCCAAATAAATCATTTTGAGAACGCAAACTTTTCTGAAGGCTCTCTAGCCCATTCCATCCACCAGCTTCAATACATGCCGGCAAATAATCCGGATGACAATTATCGTAGCCAGGATCTCCCCAACCATCTAAATGAAGATAGAGTTTAAAAGAACCCAAACTATGAAGCTTTTGAATCATTTCCTTTACGGAATCAAAAGAATGAATCACATCCTTCTGACCATCATAGAATCTAGAATCCTTTTCCGTATGCGCCTTAATACCTGTATGTACTACAGCACACTGTTGAAGATCTGATATTTTATTTAAATTGACTTCCTTCTCCTTTAAACTCTTAAATAAACCCGTTTCTTTTACATAATCACGATAAATCTTACACGCACGATTATAATCCATATTCCTTTCAAAAGAATATCGAACTACACGCTTATAACGCATCTTACCAAGACTTGTTAACCACACAAATTGAAGTCGAGTCCCCTTATCATCATGCTCAATTGTATATTTAGAATCCCAAGGCTTTTCATTAATTGCGATATATCCTAATCCATTATTTGTCTGAGAAAGCCAAGGCATATAAGCCGCACAACTTGTGAACTGACCATCAAAGGCAATCTTACGATAATCATACTCATAACGATTGGGAATCAATAAACCTTGCATATAAGGAATCGTTGAATAGCCATCCTTATCTTCACATACAAAACTATCCGGCCAGTGTACCTCTTTAATATTCTCATCCACTTTGGGTATCCACTCAAAATAATAATGATTTGTACTATCTTCTTTCCAGATATATGTATCAAAATATTTATACGTGCTATAAATACCCTTACCTAAGCCAGTCACTCTTTCTTCGGATGAAATAAAATCATCACTAAATTTTATCTTTTGATCCTCTTTCGTTACATAAAACGAATCATGATTACGAATCCAATTTTCCATACACAAATACCTCTTCAAAATTATACCACAAGAAAAAAAGTATCAATTACGATACTTTCTTTAATATTCTTACTTCATAAGGTTTGAACTCGAGTACATTACTAATATGTAGTTCTTCATTCGTTTCTAAGTCAATGAAGTTGCCTTGTCCATTAAAACCTAGAGTCTGTGCTTCATTTTTCATATTCATACAGATCCATAGACATTCCTTTTCATCTTGTCTTTGATAGATACAAGCCGTGTTTGTGATACCAATCTGTGTATAGTCACCATAAGATAGGGCTGAATGCGTATGCTTTAGGTTGATTAATCTTTGAATTGAGTCTGTCAATGCATTCCACTCAAATACTTTGATTTCAGGTCTAAGATCCGTGTCATTCCAATTCTTTTTACCTTCCATACCCCACTCACTACCATAATAGATACATGGAATACCTGGCATTGTAAATAACATCGTATAAATTAAAGGCAATTGATTTTTATCCTCTAGAATCGATGCGACTCTTACCACATCATGATTATCCACAAAGTTAAACAAATGCTTACCTGTATATAAACACCATGGATCCTTGCCAAATTGACGGTTCAATGAATATAGGATTTCATAGAAATTGGCTGAGTTAAAACTTGAATACAATCCTTTATAACACTCATAGTTTGTGACTGAATCCAACATATTGTCATTCATCCACTGATTGTAGTCACCATGTAGTGTTTCTCCTAAAAGGAAGAAATCTCTACTTACATGATTATGTAAAGTTTGTAGGAAGTTTTTATCCAAACAATACGCTACATCGAGTCTTAAACCATCAATATGAAATTCTTCTTGCCAAAAATCAACTACACTTAGAATATAATTTACGACATCTTGATTTTGAAGATTCAACTTCACTAAGATGTCATTGCCTTCCCAATCCTGGTACCAGAATCCATCATCATAGTGATTGTTTCCATTAAAATCAATATAGAACCAATCTTTATAAGGCGAATCCCATTTCTTCTCTAATACATCTTGAAACGCAAAGAAATCACGACCCACATGATTAAATACGGCATCTAAAATGATCTTGATCCCATTTTCATGGAATTGAGTTATGACTTCTTTTAAGTCTTCATTGGTACCCAATCTTCTATCCAACGTTTTAAAATCCGTTGTATCATAGCCATGTGTACGACTTTCAAAGATGGGATTCAACATAATACAATCAACTTTTAATTTCTTTAAATGCGGAATAAAATCCTCTAATTTATGAATACGATGTTCTAGAACATGATCATTCTCAAATGGAGCTCCACAAGCACCAAAAGGATAGATTTGATAAAATACACTCTCATTTGCCCACATAACAGTTACTCCTTTATGATATCTCCTGCTTGAACTTGAATTAAATTCATCAATGTCTTTGGATCCATCTCAATCTGCATACCAATTTTACCTGCACTAAAATAGATCTTATCTTGATTTAAACAATCCTTTTCAATAAAGGTACGAAACTGCTTCTTCATACCTAGTGGAGAACATCCACCACGAATATAACCCGTAATCTTATTAATATCTTTCACATGAATCATCTCACACGATTTGACTCCGGCTATTTTGGCACATTTCTTGAGATCCAGTTCCTTTTCGACCGGAAGCATATACACTAAGTATTCCTTTGTGTTGGCCTGGGTAACTAATGTTTTATACACCGCTTCAACTGGCTGATGTAACATATTCGCAACATGCACACCATCCACGGGATCCCCATCTTTATGTTCATACGTATGCGCTTCATATGCCACTTTATGCTGATCTAAAAAACGCATCGCATTGGTTTTTTGAATCTTTTTCATATTTGAAACTCCTCTAATAACTCTTTAGCCACCAAGAATTTCGTTTTATTCTGCTCCATCGCTATCTTTTCAATATAGTGATGCGCCTTGTCTTCACTCCAATGATAATTTGAGATCAGAACCAACTTACAATGATCCACCATCTTCAACTCTAAATATTTCTGTTCAAGCTTTGTGATCTTCTTTTCATGAAGCTGAATTCGCCTATTCACACTCAAAAGAATCTGGAATGTTTCATACAATAACTGCTTCTTGATGGGATACGACAAAACTATTATACCACTATCTTTACATTGATATGAAACTTGATCATAGATTTCCTTATTGCACACCAAAAGAACTTGTGTATTTAAACTCTTCGCAAAATTTAAAAGACCACTCGTCGTTTGCGAATATAAGATCACAACAATCTCAAAATGCGTATTTCTCAACTTATTTAACGCATCATTATATGTCTTTGACAGCACATATTGATAATTGGCCGTATTTTTTAATAGAGCTAAGAATTTCTCATTTCCAAGTACTAATACTTTACTTGCCTCCATACGCACTTACCCAACATAAATATCCACTACATCTTTTCCTAAAACTTCTTTTAACCAAGTTGAATACTTCGCCTTTGACTTTGCCTCTTCTAAACTTAAAGGAAGCTTATTTGTATCACTTGATACAATATCCGTACAAGGATTGGGTATCATATTCTTTTCAATACCCTCTAAACCGGCATAAATCAATAAGGCATACGCTAAATAAATATTACAGCTACAATCCGGACTCCTTAACTCCATACGATTTGTCGAATGCGTAGCCGGAATACGAATCAATTGATTCCGATTCTGATAGGACCAGGAAATGAAGCTAGGCGCCTTATCCTTACCCAAACGCTGGTAGGAGTCTTTTGTCGGATTTAAAAAGACTGTCATCTCTTCAATACGATTTAAAATACCCGCCATAAAAGGCATCAACAACTCTTCATGATGATCTACACTCATATTGATATGCATCCCATTTCCTGGCTGATCCTGCAAAGGTTTTGGTGAAAAGTCAGCTACCAATCCCTGCATATTCGCAATAGCTTCAACAACCCATTTAAATGTCGCCGCATTATCCGCTGCTTGTAAAGCACTAGAATAACGAAAATCAATCTCATTTTGCCCAGGACCCATCTCATGATGCGAAACCTCTGGATCAATTCCCATTTCCGATAATGTTAAACAAATCTCACGACGAACATTTTCCCCTTTATCTAATGGTGAAATATCCATATACCCCGCACGATCCAATGGAACATAGGTGTTTTCTCCATTTTCATCCTGCTTAAATAAGTAGAATTCAAATTCTGAACCAAAGTTAACATCTATCCCCATACTTTTCGCTTTTAGGATTGCCTTCTTTAATATATAGCGCACATCCCTTTCAAAAGGCGTTCCATCCGGATATTTAATATCGCAATACATACGAATAACACTTCCATCCATACTGCGCCATGGCAAGATACTCATAGTGTTTGGATCTGGATATAAGAATAGATCACTATGCACTTCATCTAGAAAGCCATCAATGGCACTGGCATCAAAGCTAATGCCCTCCACAAATGCCCTTTTTAATTCGGTTGGTAAAACAGAAACATTTTTCTGTGTACCATACATATCAAAATAAGAAAGACGAATAAATCGAACGTCTTGTTCTTCACAAAAATTTAATACATCCTCATATGTCATACAATTCACCTCGAATAATTAATACACTATTTTCATTCTGTTTTCAAATATTTTTACATTTTTTTCATTGACAACACAAAATATCTGTTTATAATGAATGCATACATGGCAAGGACGCCAAAGAAAATATAGGTCAACCCCTAGTTTTTTTAGTGTCCTTGCTTTTTTTATGTAAAGGAGAGCCATTATGAAATCGAAAGTAGAAGAAATTTTTGGAAGTAAAGTTTTTGATGAATCTGTTATGCGAGAAAAGCTCGCAAAAGATACGTATCGCGAATTAGAAAAAACCATTCGCGATGGAAAACAGTTAAATATCAAAATCGCAAATGCGGTAGCCCACGCTATGAAAGAATGGGCCCTAGAACAAGGTGCAACACACTACACACACTGGTTCCAGCCAATGACAGGAGTTACTGCTGAAAAGCATGATGGTTTTATCAATCCGGATAAAGACGGCAAAGTCATTATGGAATTTAGTGGTAAAGAATTAATTAAAGGTGAGCCAGACGCCTCAAGTTTTCCAAATGGTGGTTTAAGAGCTACATTTGAAGCCAGAGGATATACAGCTTGGGATCCAACAAGCTATGCCTTTATTAAAAACGGAGTACTTTGTATTCCAACCGCTTTCTGCTCTTACTCAGGACACGCCCTAGATAAGAAAACACCACTATTAAGAAGTATGCAGGCCATTAATAAACAAGCCTTACGTATTGTGAAATTATTTGGCAATGACGATGTTCAAACCATTAAAACAACCGTAGGACCTGAACAAGAATATTTCTTAGTTGACCAAAAATATTATGAACAAAGAAAAGACTTGATCTATACAGGACGTACTTTATTTGGTGCACCATGCCCTAAAGGACAAGAACTAGAAGATCACTATTTTGGAACAATCAAGACTCGTGTGCAAGAATTTATGTCCGATTTAAATAAAGAGTTATGGAAACTTGGCATCTTGGCAAAAACTGAACATAACGAAGTCGCTCCTGCACAACATGAATTAGCCCCAATCTTTACAACGACAAATATCGCAACAGACCACAACCAATTGACAATGGAATTGATTCAAAGAGTTGCGAAAAAACATGGATTGGTTGCCCTACTTCATGAAAAACCATTTGAAGGCATCAACGGAAGTGGTAAACACAATAACTGGTCTTTATCTACGGATACAGGAATCAACCTACTAGAACCAGGCGATACACCTCATGAAAACGCACAATTTTTAGTCTTCTTAGCCGCTATTATTAAAGCTGTAGATGAACACCAAGACTTATTGCGATTAAGCGTAGCCACTGCAGGTAACGATCACCGACTAGGTGCTAACGAAGCCCCTCCAGCTATTATCTCTATTTTCTTAGGTGATGAATTAACTGCTGTATTAAAGGCCATTGAAGAAGACAAACCATATGATGGAAAAGAAAAAGAATTGATGAAGATTGGAGCAACCGTTCTTCCTAAATTCCCTAAAGATTCAACAGATCGTAACCGTACTTCTCCATTCGCCTTTACCGGAAACAAATTCGAATTCAGAATGCCGGGATCTAACTCAAGTATTGCCGGATGCAATATTGTGTTAAATACAGTCATTGCGGATGAAATCGAAAAATTTGCGGACATTCTTGAAACTAGCGATGATTTTGAAAGCACATTACATGCCTTGATCAAAGATACAATCAAAAACCACAAACGCATTATCTTCAATGGCAACGGATATGATGATTCTTGGGTTAAAGAAGCTGAGTCTAGAGGTTTATTAAACTTAAAGACAACTCCAGATGCCCTTCCATACTTCAAAACCGATGAAAACATTGCCCTATTTGAAAGACAAAAAGTTTTATCTAAAGAAGAAGTGGAATCAAGATATGAAATTTTAATGGATGAATATGAAAAACAAATCAACATTGAAGCATTGACAATGTTAGACATTGCGAAAAAAGACATTTTACCAGCTGCAAGTAAGTTCTCTAAAGAATTGACAGATACAATCGCAAATAAAAAGGCCATCGGTATCGACTTAACCTATGAACTTGAAACAGCTAAAAAAGTCAGTGAATATTTGACCGAAGCTTACCAAGCTATGATGACACTTGAAAACGATGTTAAAAAACTACATGAAATTGATGATTTTGAAAAATCAGCCTTCTATGTACGTGACTTCATCATTCAAGACATGGCAAATTTAAGAAAACCATGCGATGAACTTGAAGTCATTACTTCTAATAGTGATTGGCCATTTCCAACATATGGAAAATTATTATTCGGAATTCAATAAACCGGCATACGCCCGGTTTTTCCGTCTATAAAGGAGATGTAATTTATGTGTACAATTATTGGTTATAAATCATTAAAAGTAAATAAAGAATCCATTCATCAAGCATTGCTTGCGACATATACAAGAGGTCCAGACGATGAAAGAATTCAAGAAGTCGGATGTGGCTATCTAGGTTTTCAAAGACTATCCATCATGGGACTAAGTCCTCTTGGCATGCAGCCTTTTGAAAGAGATGGCAATTATGTGGTATGTAACGGCGAAATCTATGGATTTCGAGAAATTAAGTCCGAATTAGAAAAATCCGGCTATACATTTATTTCGCAAAGCGATTGTGAAATTCTTCTACCACTCTATGAAAAATACGGCTTAGACATGTTTAAAAAGCTAGATGCTGAATATGCCTGCATTATTTATGATGCCAAGAAAAACGATTTTATTGCCGCCAGAGATCCAATCGGAATCCGTCCATTATTTTATGGCTATGATCAAAATCATAATATTGTCTTTGCCTCTGAAGCCAAAAACCTAGTTTCCATTGTCGAACAAATCTTTCCATTCCCTCCTGGATTTTACTATGCCGATGGTAAATTCACTTGTTACTTAGACATTACTAAAGTTGATGAAGTGATCACTTCAGATCTTGAAACCATCTGTTCTAATATTCACGATAAATTAGTGGAAGGTGTCAAGAAAAGATTGGATGCCGATGCCCCACTAGGATTCTTATTGAGTGGAGGATTAGATTCAAGTTTAGTTTGTGCCATTAGCCAGAAACTATTAAATAAACCCATTGAAACCTATGCGATTGGTATGGAAACGGATGCGATCGATTTAAAATATGCCAAAGAAGTCGCTGACTTTATTGGCTCAAACCACCATGAAATCATTATCAATAAAGAAGATGTCTTAGAGGCCATCAAACCCGTCATTAAAACTTTGGCTACTTTTGACATCACAACCATTCGTGCCAGTATTGGAATGTATTTAATCTGTAAAGCCATTCATGAACAAAGTAACATTCGCGTATTACTTACTGGTGAAATCAGTGATGAATTGTTTGGCTACAAATATATAGATTTTGCCCCAAGCCCAGAAGAATTCCAACGAGAAAGCGTAAAACGAGTACATGAACTCTATATGTACGATGTATTAAGAGCCGATCGCTGTATTTCCACAAACTCCATTGAAGCTCGTGTTCCCTTTGGCGATTTAGATTTTGTCAAGTACGTTATGGCCATTGATCCACAAAAGAAAATGAACACCTACAATAAAGGAAAATATTTACTTCGTCATGCGTTTGAAAAAGACGAAATCCTTCCTTACGACATCTTAATGCGTGAAAAAGCCGCCTTCTCCGATGCGGTTGGTCACTCCTTAAGTGATGATATTAAAGAATATGCCGAAAAGCAGTATACAGATGCTGAATTTGAAGAAAAAATCAAACAATACAAATACTGTTCTCCATTCACAAAAGAATCTTTATTATATCGTGAAATTTTTGAATCGTACTACCCTGAACAGGCAGGTATGATCAAAGATTTCTGGATGCCAAATAAAAACTGGCAAGGATGTAACGTCAACGATCCGAGTGCTCGTTATTTATCAAACTATGGAGACAGCGGAAAATAGAAGGGTTGTGTAAATTATGAATTTTGAAATCGAACACGATGCCTGCGGTATTGGTTCCGTAGTCCAAATCGATGGTAAACAAAGCTATGATGTCTTAGACAAAGCATTGCACATTGTAGAAAAACTAGAACACCGTGCAGGTAAAGATGCCAGTTGTAAAGTGGGTGATGGAGTTGGTATTCTCCTTCAAATCAGTGATGACTTTTTTCGCAAAACATTAAAGAAAGACAACATCAAACTACCCGAACACTATGGTGTCGGTATGTTTTTCTTGCCAAGAAATAAACTGCTTTTAAACCAACACAAAAAAATGTTTGAAAAACTTGTCGAACAAGAAGGATGCACATTCATTACTTGGCGAAAAGTACCATGTGATGATTCCATCTTAGGCCAAAAAGCCAAAGATTGTATGCCTAGCATTTACCAAGCTTTTGTCCAAGGCGATACAGACCTAGAACAAAAACTATATGTGATTCGACGCGAATTTGAAAAGAGTTGTAAAGAAACGTATGTTGCCTCATTAAGCAGTCGTACCATTGTTTATAAAGGTATGTTTCTTGTTTCTCAATTAAGAAAATTCTATTTAGATTTACAAGATGAAAACTATAAATCTGCCATTGCGATTGTACACTCACGTTTCTCTACCAATACAACACCATCTTGGCAAAGAGCGCATCCAAACCGTTATATTGCCCACAATGGTGAAATCAACACCATCCGTGCCAACGTCAACAAGATGTTAGCGCGTGAAGAACGTATGCATTCAAAATTCTTGGATGAAAATTCAAGTAAAATCTTACCTATCATTAATACTTCCGGTTCCGATTCAGCCATGTTAGATAACGCCCTAGAATTCTTAGTCATGAATGGCATGCCACTTGAAAAAGCCGTTATGATCTTGATTCCAGAACCATGGAAACACCAAGCCATGGACCAAAAGAAGAAAGATTTCTACCACTACTATGCCACTATGATGGAACCATGGGATGGTCCAGCCGCTATTTTATTTAGTGATGGACAAAAAGTAGGAGCCGTATTAGATCGTAATGGGCTTCGACCAAGTCGATACTATCTAACAAGCGACAACATGTTGATTTTATCCAGTGAAGTTGGTGTATTGGATATGGATGAAAAGAAAATCGTTAAAAAATCAAGACTTGAACCCGGTAAGATGTTACTTGTCGATACTGTGAAAAAAGAATTGATTGAAGACTATGATCTTAAAAATGAATACGCCCATTCAAATCCATATGGAGAATGGTTGGACAACCACTTATTACACCTCAAAGATTTACCAGCTCCTGATAAAAAAACGCACATCCACTCTCAACCTGAAAGAGATATTCTTTATAAAGTCTTCGGCTATACCTATGAAGATGTAAAAGATATTATTTTACCAATGGCCCGCGTTAAACTTGAACCAACAAGTGCGATGGGTACCGATATTCCTTTGGCAATTTATTCCCAAAATCATTTAAGTTTATTCCATTACTTTAAACAACTATTCGCCCAAGTAACCAACCCACCAATTGATTCTTTACGTGAAGAAGTTGTCACAGATACAACCATCTATATTGGTAGTGACGGAAATTTATTAGAAGATAAATCTGAAAACTGTACAGTTCTTGAAGTCAACAATCCAATTCTAACATCACGAGATATGGATAAGATTCGCCAATTAAACCGTCCTGGATTTAAAAATGAAACGATCTCTTTACTATTCTATCGTGGCACATCCTTAAAGGAAGCATTAGACAACTTATTTATCGAATGTGATAAAGCCTATCGAAATGGAGCTAACATCTTGATTCTTAGTGATAAAGGTGTTGATGAAGGTCATATGGCCATTCCTAGTCTTTTAGCTGTATCTGCTCTAGAACAACACTTAGTTAAGACAAAAAAGAAAACCGATGTATCCATCATTCTAGAAAGTGGTGAACCAAGAGATGTTCATCAATTCGCAACAATTTTAGGCTATGGCGCAACCGCCATCTATCCATATTTAGCACATGAATGCATTGAAGAAATGATTCAATTGAATATGTTAGATAAAGAAGTCAATATCGCCATCGACGACTATAATGAAGCCATTTTAAAAGGCATCGTTAAGATTGCCGCTAAGATGGGTATTTCAACGCTTCAATCGTATCAAGGTGCTCAAATCTTTGAAGCCATTGGAATCTCTAAAGACGTTATCGATACTTACTTCACAAACACCATTAGTGAAGTGGAAGGCATCACTTTAGAAGATATCGAAAAAGATTTGATCTATCACCATGATCGTGCCTATGATCCATTAGGACTTACAACCGATACAAGTTTAGATTCCATTGGATTTCATAAACTAAGAAAGGGCGATGGAAAAGAAGATCACTTATATTCTCCAGAAACAATTGTGAAACTTCAAAGAGCTACACAAACTAATAACTACGATTTATTTAAAGAATATTCGAATGAATTGAATTCAAACCATCAAAAACACCATTTAAGAAGTCAATTGCACTTTAAAAAGACAAGAAATTCAATCCCATTATCGGAAGTGGAAAGTGAATACGAAATCGTAAAACGCTTTAAGACAGGTGCCATGAGCTATGGTTCTATCTCTGAAGAAGCCCATACATGTATGGCCATTGCCATGAATCGATTGGGTGGTAAATCCAATTCAGGTGAAGGTGGCGAAAAACCAGAGCGTTTAGGTACAGAAAAGAACTCCGCTATTAAACAAGTGGCGAGTGGTCGTTTTGGCGTAACCGAAGAATACTTAGTCAGTGCCAAAGAAATTCAAATCAAGATGGCACAAGGCGCAAAACCAGGCGAAGGTGGACACTTGCCAGGCAAGAAAGTCTATCCATGGATTGCGAAAACACGTTATTCAACTCCAGGTGTATCTTTGATTTCCCCTCCTCCTCACCACGACATCTATTCAATTGAAGATTTAGCCCAATTGATCTACGATTTAAAGAATGCCAACCCACAAGCTCGTATTAGTGTCAAACTTGTATCTGAAGCCGGTGTTGGTACGATTGCGTCCGGTGTAGCTAAAGCCGGAGCTACGGTTGTCTTGATTTCTGGCTATGATGGAGGTACAGGGGCTGCTCCACAAAGCAGTATCCACCATGCAGGGCTTCCTTGGGAATTAGGTTTGGCCCAAGCCCATCAAAACTTAGTGGAAAACGGTTTAAGAAGTCGTGTCTTAATTGAAACCGATGGTAAGTTAATGACCGGAAAAGATGTTGCGATTGCCTGCTTACTTGGAGCGGAAGAATTTGGCTTTGCGACAGCACCACTTGTAACTATGGGATGTATGATGATGCGTGTATGTAATCTAGATACTTGTCCATTTGGTGTGGCAACACAAAACCAAAAATTAAGAAAACGTTTCAAAGGAAAACCAGAATATGTCATGAACTTCATGTTGTTTATTGCACGTGAATTAAGAGAAATCATGGCTGAACTTGGCTATCACACAATCAATGAAATGGTAGGTCATACGGATAATCTAGAAGTGGATAAAGATGCGAATATGGATTACTCTAACATTTTAATGACACCTCACAATATTCATTATGAACCAAAAGATACATTTAATTTTGAACTTGAAAAAACGGTAGATATGAAGACATTGCTTCCTAAGTTTGAACCTTATTTCAATGAGAAAAAGCCTCATGCGGAAACAATCCATATTTCTAGTACAGATCGTACAGTAGGAACTATTTTATCAAGTGCCGTCACAAAACAGTTTAATAACACACTACAAGACGATACATATACAGTGCATTGTAACGGTGGTGCAGGACAATCTTTTGGAGCATTCGCCCAAAAAGGAATCACTTTAGATGTACATGGTGATGCCAATGACTACTTTGGCAAGGGCTTATCGGGTGGTAAATTGATTATTCAACCGAATAAAGAAGCGACTTTTAAGCCAAATGAAAATGTCATTATTGGTAATGTGGCCTTATATGGTGCAACCAGTGGTGAAGCTTATATTCGTGGTATGGCAGGTGAGCGTTTTGCGGTACGTAACTCAGGTGCAAGTGCTGTTGTAGAAGGTGTTGGTGATCATGGACTTGAATATATGACTGGCGGTACTGTTGTGATTTTAGGTCAAACGGGTAAAAACTTGGCTGCCGGTATGTCTGGTGGTATTGCGTATATTTATGATCCGAACCATGATTTATATACACGTTTAAATAAACAATTAGTCAATACATATGAAGTAAGTGGTAAAGCAGATATTGAAACATTAACGCAATTATTAAAGAATCACTACAAATATACAAATTCGGATGTTGCAGAAAAGATTTTATCAAATTTTGATTCTGAACTTTCCAACTTTAAAAAAATCGTACCTAAGGATTATGAAAAGATCACAACATTGATTCAAGAATTAAAGGCCAAAGGCTATCATGATGATGAAGCCAGTCTAATGGCTTTTGAACAGGTACATGCTTAGAAAGGATGAAGGATTATGGGAAAACCAACAGGATTTTTAGAATATGAAAGACAAGAAAACGAGGCCATCCAACCTCTTTCTCGTATCACAAACTTTAATGAATTTCATCCTTTTTTAGATGAAGAAACTAGACGTAAACAAGGTGCACGCTGCATGAACTGTGGCGTTCCCTTTTGTCAGTCAGCCATTAAATTAAAAAACATGGTGACTGGCTGTCCTTTACACAACTTGATTCCGGAATGGAATGATGAAATCTATAATGGCAACGATAAAAGAGCTTTATCCAGATTATTAAAAACAAATCCATTCCCTGAATTTACTGGCCGTGTATGCCCTGCCCTTTGCGAAAAGGCTTGTTTGAATGGTTTAGATCAAGAACCTGTCACAATCAAAAAAATGAATTGTATACAATTGAAACAGCCTATAAAAATGATTGGATGAAAGCCTATATTCCTAGTGTTCGTTCGGATAAAAAGGTCGCCATCATTGGTTCAGGTCCTGCAGGACTTGCACTAGCTCATGATTTAAATCGAAGAGGTCATTCTGTGACTGTCTTTGAAAAAGAAGATCGTATTGGTGGTTTATTGATGTATGGTATTCCAAATATGAAGCTTGAAAAGAATGTCATTCAAAGAAGATTAGATATTCTTAAGCAAGAAGGAATCATTTTTAAAACGAATGTGAATGTAGGTAAAGACATCACCAAAAAGGAATTGGAAAAAGAATTCGATGCGATTATTTTTGCGACAGGATCTAAAAAAGCACGTGATCTAAATGTAAAGAATCGTGATTGTACAGGCATTTATTTTGCGGTGGACTATCTTACAAAGGCCACTAAACATTTGTTGGATAACACCGAAGAAATTTCTGCCAAATATAAACATGTCGTCATTGTCGGTGGTGGTGATACTGGAAATGATTGTGTTGGTACAAGTATTCGTCAGGGTTGTGCAAGTGTTGTACAAATTGAAATGATGCCTAAAGCCCCAGATGAAAGACTAGAAAGTAATCCTTAGCCAGAATGGCCTAAGATCTGTAAGACAGATTATGGTCAAGAAGAAGCGATTGCCGTCTTTAAAAAGGATCCTCGTATTTATGAAACAACCGTGAAAGAGTGTATCTTAGATGATAAGAAAAATTTAAAACAGATCAAAACCGTAAAAGTACAATTCAACAATGGAAAGCTTGAAGAAGTTAAGGGTTCTGAACAAGTCTTAGATTGCGATCTATTATTGATTGCGGCTGGTTTTATTGGTGTTGAGGATGATTTAAAGAAAAGCTTTAAATTAGAAACTTCACAAAGAAATACAATTGTGACTCAACCAAATTCATATCAAGTAAAAGATAAATACTTTACAGCTGGAGATTGTCATAGAGGTCAATCCTTAGTTGTATGGGCTATTCATGAAGGTAAAGAGTGTGCAAAAGAAGTGGATACGTATTTAATGGGTTACACAAATATGGAATAATTTAAAGTTCATTTAAGCTTATTGCGATATCCTTGTATTGTAAATAAGGAGGTACAAGGACATGAAAAATGAAATGCCAAAAATTCCAAATTCAAATCATAAATTATTAAAGAAAGGTACAAAGCTTGTATTGAGTGCGGCCACATTTGGTGTAGTTGCGGCTGGAAGTTTTCAAGGTGTCAACTATGTGGTTGATAACTATAATAAACAAAATACAACAGTTCAAAGCACAAATGTTTTGAAAACTTCAAGTTCAACCACTTCAAATGTGAGTGCAGTCGCTCAAAATTGTATGCCAAGTATTGTATCGATTACCAACGTTTCGGTATCGGATGTACAAAATTATTTTAGTATGTATGGAAATAACTCAAGAAGCAATCCGTTTACGCAACAAGAAAATACAAGTGTAGGTAGTGGTGTGATCATCAATAAAAAGAATGGTGAAATCGATATTTTGACAAACTATCATGTTATTGAAAATGCCAAGACCTTAACTTGTACATTAGCGGATAATACAAATGTTGTAGCTACAGTAAAAGGTGTAGATGAAAATCGTGACTTAGCTGTGATTTCCATCAAGACAAAAGACTTAAGTGAAGATACTTTAAAACAAATTGCGATTGCGACGATTGGAGACAGTGACAAACTTCAAGTTGGAGAACAAGTCGTTGCGATTGGTAATGCGTTAGGTTATGGTCAAAGTGTTACAACAGGTATTGTATCGGCTACAAATCGTAGTGTTTCAACAAGTTCAGATACAGACAAATCACAATCGTATATTCAAACCGATGCTGCGATCAATCCAGGAAACTCTGGTGGTGCCCTACTTAATATGAGTGGTGAATTGATTGGCATCAACTCCGCTAAATTTAGTGATACCGATGTAGAAGGTATGGGCTATGCGATTGCGATCAGCGATGTCAAAGATTCTATCAATACCATGCTTCAAGGAAAAGATGTAAGTAAATCATCGACACAATCTTCTTACTATAACAATAATGAAGATGATGACGATTCCACTTCTCCATTCGACTTTTGGAACTAGGACATAAAATCAAAAAAAACTAGACTGTTTAGATTATATTCTAAGCAGTCTTTTATTACATTTTTAAACAAATTATGTTATATTAACTTTGACGAAGGAGTGCACTGTGGCGCTCAACCTGGAGGGATACGTCCTTCCAGTTTTTTTATTCATTTGTGTTTGGCGGTTCGGAGTTTCACGAGATGAATAACCAGAACCGCCAAGTTCCTCTTGATGGTTATTCACCTCATGAAACTCTTCAAAAGCTGCTTTTCTACAAGCGTTCTAATTATACCATTGCCTGTAACAATTTGTCACTTACCACCCATTTGCAAAAGAGGAGCTTTAAAAAAAATTAAAGATAATCTGCGTTGTACCCTATCGAAACCAATACTTCTTTACTTAAGGAAATAGACTTGATTCCTGTTTTTTTTTATTGTAGAATGTTTAAGATGTTTTTTTGTGGATATGGATCGCATGACCATAATCTATGTATGAAGGCATCAATTTGATTAGTTACATCGTATTCTGTAAAGAAACGAAAGTAGGAGGAAATATGAACAAATCAAAACTATCAGTACGCCAGATGTGCGTGTTGGCTTTATTTTTGGCCATCGAAATCATCATGTATCTAACACCAATTGGATACTTACGTATTAACGCATTAAGTGTTACATTGATGCACGTGCCTGTAATTATCTTGGCTAGCACAATGGGACCTGCTGCAGGAGCTTTCTTAGGATTCGTATTCGGATGTACATCAGTCATCGGTGCTACAATGACACCTGGAATCACAAGCTTTGTCTTCTCTCCATTCGTAACAGTTGGTGGAATTTCTGGTAACTTCTTTAGTTTAGTTATAGCTTTAGTTCCACGTATTTTATTAGGTGTAATTGCTGGTTATGTATTTAAATTCACTAAAAAATATGCGAAAAATACTCCAGTTGCTGCAGGTATTGCCGCTGCAGTAGCAACAGTATGCCACACAATCATGGTATTAGGATTGATTGTTATCTTATTCGGTCCTCAATACTCACAAGCTTTAGGCATTAGCCAAGCTGCATTAAACGGTGTTATGGCTGGTGTCATCGGAACAAACATGATTCCTGAAGTCATCGTAGCTGTTGTTTCAAATATGGCTTTAGCGACTGCATTAAGTTCAAGATACGTTGGAATCGCACAACAAGCATAGTCAATGAATAGTGTAACTTTGGTTGCACTATTTTTTTTAATTGTTTTATAATATCTTGGGTGATAAAAATGGATTTAAATTGGAAATTAAATAAAACAGAACACATTGTACAAGATGAATGGATCGACTTTCGTAAAGAGTCTTTTATTCTTCCCGATGGAAAGGAATTCTCCCCTTTCTATAACTATTCAAGAAGAAACTTTGTCGTGATTATCGCAAGAACAAAAGATGATAAGTATATAACTGTACGTCAATATAGACATGGCTTAAAAAAAGTGACCACTGAATTTTGTGCAGGTGGCATTGAAGGTGATGAAAAAGACAGTGCACTACTTGCAGCTAAGCGTGAACTTGAAGAAGAAACTGGCTATATTTCAAATAACTGGAAACATATTTATACCATTCCTAGTAATCCGACTATTTCGGATAATTACGCATTTTTATATTATGCCGATGATTGTGAAAAGGCATGTGATCAGCATCTAGATTCCACTGAATTTTTAGAAGTTAAAGAATATACAGAAGATGAAATCAACGATTTAATTAAAAACAATGAATTTGTCCAACCAATTCATCTAATGGGTTGGCTTATGATTAAAAAAGGCGTATTATAAGGATGTAAAGGAGACTTATAAACATGGAAAAATTAACTAAAAAGGACATCATTTCTAACATTGCCGAAGATTCTCACTTAACTAAAAAGGACATTACTGAAGTTGTTGATTCAGCCTTAACACAAATCTTTGAAGGATTGAGTGAAGGAAAAACGGTGGATCTTGCAGGATTTGGAAAATTTGAAATCACAGAAAGAAAAGCTAGAGAAGGATTCAATCCTCTAACAAAAGAAAAGATTCAAATTGAAGCCAGCAAGTCTGTTAAGTTCAAAGTTGCCAAAGCATTAAAAGAAGCTGTTAATAAATAATATCAAAACAGGAAAAGCATTTCGCTTTTCCTTTTATTTTAGATCTTGTATTACTTTATAAATATCTTCTTGCATACAAATGGATTGAGATTGAATTTCTTTAGGACACAATATATTTTGTTGATTGATACAAACATAGGTTGCGTTTGGATTATGCATCGTCATCTGCATAAATGGATATTTAATAATGGCTGGTGTATTAAAGCCAACCCCTAATTCTAAGAAAACTATTTTTAGATTTTTCTCGTACGAATAAAATCTAAAAATCTTTGACTTGCCTTGTGCCATCCTTCATCTTCTACAAATGTATTGTCACATCTAAGATTCATTGTCATGGGTTTACCACAATGTGGACATTTTGGGATCAATTCAGTCGGTATCTTCATATCTTTTTGTTTAGAAACCATTTCTAAAATCAAATCTTTATTTTCATACGTTTCATTATGACAAGGTGTCATACATTGAAACAAGCCATAATCTCCTTGTGTATAGAACAGTCTTTTTTTATCAAAACCCGCCTTTTGAAAACAATGATCTACATTTGTGGTAAGCACAAAATAATCTTTATCCTTCACCAAAGACAATAACGTTTCATATACATCTTCAGTTGCATCCATATACCGATTGATCCATATATATCGACTCCAATAGGCCCAATATTCTTCCAATGATTCAAATGGATAAAAGCCTCCAGAGTACATGTCTTCAATTTTATATTTTTGTTTAAAATCCGCAAAATACGTATCAAAGCGTTGGCCACTATATTCAAATCCGGCAGCCGCTGATAATCCGGCTCCAGCTCCAATCACAATCGCATCACAATCACTTAATATCTCTTTTACTTTTTCAATCTTATCCAAGTAAGTCTGTGTAGATTTGTTTGTCCAAAGATTTAAAAACATTAAATATCACCTTCATTTCACTCGATGTTTTCCTTTTATATTCCTTTACAGTTTCTATCGCAATTTGTGCAGCCAAATCATTTGGGAAATGAAATTCCCCTGTTGAAATACAACAGAATGCGATACTTTTTAAACCCATCTTTTCAGCTAGTTCTAAACAACTTGTGTAACAATTTTTTAAGTCCGCTTTATCTTTTTTAGTCACAACACCACGAACAATAGGACCTACGGTATGTAAGATATATTGACATGGCAAATTATATGCCGATGTAATTTTTGCCCTACCCGTTTCTTCTAAAGTTTGTTGTGAAGACATAATTGCATGCATCTTTAAACGAAGTTGTATACCTGCATACGTATGAATCGCATTATCAATACATCCATGATTGGGACAGAAACATCCAAGCATTTGACTGTTGGCTGCATTGACGACCGCATCACATTTTAAAGTTGTGATATCGCCTTGCCAAACATATAAATCTTTTTGAATTTCATCAAGATCATCAATCGAAACAATCCCTTTCCTTTGAATCTCTTCTTTTAAATATTCATCTTGAACAGTAAGAAATTTATTTTTAATAGGTTTAGGAATACGCACATTCATTAAGGCTCTTAACAGTTTCTTTTGATCAAACGCATTATGAGGTATTGAAATATCTTCATATTGACTATCTTCATTCAATAAATATTGAATTAAATATACTCTTCTTTCTTCTTGATTCATATTTACACCTTTGAAACTGCACTGTATTCACAATCACCTAATTGATCATCCGATAAATGACACATGTGTCTTTGGCGATAGACTAGCTGGTTTACATAATCACTTGCAGGATGATTTAAAATATTTTTAGGTGTATCATACTGTTCAATCTTTCCTTGATGCATAACTAACACTTTTGTACCCAATTTTAAAGCTTCATTGATATCATGCGTCACAAATAAAATCGTGATCTTTGTCTCCTTATGAATTCGCTTCATTTCTTTTTGAAGCTGTTCTCGCGTAATTTCATCGACTGCCCCAAATGGTTCGTCCATCAATAATAGACTTGGTGAAGCTGCTAAAGCTCTTGCGATACCCACTCTTTGTTGCTGACCACCCGATAATTCATTCGAATAACGATGCATAATCTCTTCATCTAAGCCCACGATTTGCATCCATTTGGCTACAGCATCACGCGTCTTTGTCTTATCTTTCTTGTTTAACAAATTCGGTACATAGGAAATATTTTGTTCCACATTTAAGTGCGGAAACAAAACACTTCCCTGAATCGCATAGCCAATGCCTCTTCTTAATTCAATAAGATTCTTTGATTTAATATCTTCATTATTGACAAACACACTTCCACTTGTAGGTTCAATCAATCCATTCACCATCTTTAATGTCGTTGTTTTACCACATCCACTTGAACCTACAATACTCACAAATTCGCCTTGTTCAATTTTTAGGTTTAAGTCTTCAATCACAACATTTTCACCATATGCCTTTTTAATATTTCTAAATTCTACAGCTACACTCACTTCAACAACCCCCTATCCTTTAATAATTTCTTTGCGATATCTCTAGGTTCTTTTTTTAATGTCTCGACTTCATAATTCATTTTCGCCATTTGGGCATCACTGATCGTATTCGTTAATGTATTTAATACTGTTTCTAATTCTGGATGTTTCTTTAAGACTTCATTTCGAACAACATTACCACACATGTATGAAGGATACAAGTTTTGATCGTCCTTTAACACTGTGACATTTGAAGTTGAAAGCTGACCATCCGTTGTGAATACATTCATAACATCAATTTTTCCCTGATTGATAGCTTGATATTTTAGTCCAATATCCAAATCCATTGTCTTTTTAAAGTTCAACCCATACGCATCACATAGTGCATCATATCCATCTTCTCTTTCAAAAAAGTCATACTCTGCTCCAAAAACAAGTTGAGACGAAACTCTACTTAAATCTGAATATGTTTTTAAACCATATTGTTCGGCAATTTCTTTTCGTACAACTAAACCATATGTATCATTAAATCCATACATACCAAGCCAGCTCATATCATATTTCTTCTGATATTGTTTTTGTAGATCCTCAAATAAGTCTTCCGTATATAAATCCTCTTTTTTTAAGACCATATTCCATCCTGTACCCGTATATTCTGGATAGATATCAAATTCTGCGCTTTCCATTCCCGGTTGAATATTGGATGTTCCTCCACCTACGCCTTGGGTAATCTCAACATTTAAATTCGTATCTTGTTCAATCAATATATCCATCATTTCACCTAAAATATATTGTTCAGTCATAGGTTTTGTCGCAATATGAATTGTTTCTTGTTGTTTATTTAAAAATAGAGATACAAATAAAGAAAGAATAATCAATACAACTACAAGAATTGAACCTTTCTTATTGAAACGTTTCCTCTTTTCTAAACAACCCAAAATAAAATCAACAAATAGAGCTAGAAGTGCAATCAATATACTTCCAATCATTGTCATATTCGCATTATTTGTCGTAATCCCTCGATAAATCGCAACACCGAGTCCTCCAGCTCCAATAAAGGATGCGATACCGGCAAGCGCAATGGTCATGGTAGCCATACTTCGAATGCCAGAAAGTATCATGGGCATAGAAAGTGGAAGTTTGATTTTATATAGAATTTGATAATCTGTACTCCCCATGCCTTTGGCAGCTTCAATAATGTTCTCATCCACATTTGTAAGTCCCGTATATGTATTTCTTACCATTGGTAATAAGGCATAAATCGTTAATACAATAATGGCTGTTGTATTTCCAACGCCTGTAAATGGAATCAAGAATCCTAACATGGAAATGGAAGGAATCGTATATAGAAAACTAATGACACTCAATGTGAATTTACTTGTTTTCTTATACTCACTAATCAATATTCCAATAAACAATCCAATCACAATCGCAATCAATATGGATACAGCTGATATTTTTATGTGTTCTAATAGTAAATCGAAAAAGAACTCCTTCTTCTCTAAAAATAATTCAATCATAAATTACATCCTTTCAATCGCCTGTACTGGACATGTTTCAAAACATAAGCCGCAATGTAAACAGTGTTCTTGCTGAATCACAAAATCTTTTATGCAACTTTGTGGACATACCCTTTCACATTTACCGCAATGAATACACACATCGGATATTTTGTATCCTTTCTTTTTAACTTCACTACCATGTAAAGAATAGACATTACGAACAATTGGCTTCACACCTAAATCAAAAAACTCAACCTCTCCATGATCAATGCAGAAAGCTTCAAGAATATAACGACTATTATCTGGATACACTTCATTCATAGATGGATTATTTTCAAAGATACGATCTATCCACATCTTTTGATTATCTAAGCGTTTGGCTTTTCCATTCAAACGCAACATTTGAAACTTAGAATTCATTCCTGTAATAGCGACATTTTGATCTCGCATTAATTGTTGATAAAAGTCTTTTCCTCGTGCCGTACAAAAATATAGCTTTTCATTTTCCACAAGCATTACATCAATCATACGAATTTGTGGAAATCCCTTTTCGTCCACATTCGCAAAAGCACAATCTCTAATTTCTCTTAACATCTTTAAACATTTTTCAGCATTCATTGCACATATCCTCGCTTTTCGTGTTTATTCTAAGTGTAAAAAGCGCAAAAAAAAAGTACGCACAATATTGTGGCCTAGTTACCACAAGGAAACTTTTGCGTACATAAAGTTGATTTCTTAAAGTGTAGTATGTTATTTTATTTCTGTAAGTATCTTTTGGATACTATGGAGGCAAGTATGAATGAAATAAAAGAACTTCCGGCATGTCCCGTTGAAACGACACTATCTTTAATTGGAGATAAATGGAAAGTATTAATATTAAGAGATTTAATCACAGGTACAAAACGTTTTGGTGAATTAAAGAAAAGTATTGGCACCGTATCTCAAAAAGTCTTAACCGCTCAATTAAGAAACATGGAAGAAAATGGACTTGTACATCGTGAAGTCTATGCCGAAGTGCCTCCTAGAGTAGAATATTCATTGACTGAGCTTGGTCAAAGTTTAAAACCTATTCTAGATGCCCTGCAAAACTGGGGCGAAGAATATAAACAAAATCATGAAAAGGCATCCTAGAATGCCTTATTTTTTATAGAATCCCTCAAGTCCAGACCCTCTCTTTAATCTATGTTTATTATAATACGAGTATTCGTAAAATATAAAAGAAGCTACACACTTATGCGTTATAGCTTCTTCGATCATTACCACTCATATTATAATACTCATATTTATTCTTATACATTCTTTCATCCGCTAATTTAAAAACCGAATGAATCGAATCAAAATCTTGTTCAGAAGACTTGACGACACCATATGATACAGACATCGAATTTGAGTACTTACCATGCCAATCCTGAATGGATGAATTAAACACTTGTAATATAGGATCTATATTTGATACGGATTCATGAATCAATACCACAAATTCATCTCCACCAATACGATATATTTTTCCATAAGAGGCAAACGCAAACTTCATACAATTGGCTGCCGCACATATAAGCTCATCTCCTGCACTATGTCCAAATGTATCATTGGCTTGTTTTAAACCATTTAAATCAAATGCGATATAAGCCCATTCTTTATTTAGATCCAACTTTTGAATATCCACTTCATAAGCACGACGATTCAAACATTTCGTTAATTCATCCATATTTGAAGTATAAATATACTTTTCTTTTTCATACTTCTCCTTTAAGACTCTAGAAAGCATTAAAACAAGTAAGCATGAAGCTAAAGTTAAATAAATACCGACAATACATATCGCAACAATATTTGTTTGAGCATTCATTGACTCCAACATACATACAGCTACAATATAATCTCCATGTTTGCGTTTTACAAATCGATAGCCTTTATGATTGAATCGAGCCGTATTTCCAACCCATGATGCATCTGTAGCTCCCAAAATCTTTTTTGTCTTTGCATCAACCACATAGATTTCCATACCCTTATAAACAGGCATATCGGCAACGACATTAGAAATTTGGTTTCGCTTCAATTCCTTTAATAGACGCTTTGGCGTAATACCCACTTGAACCATATGCGTTTTAGATTCATTCCAAGTAATCGCATACATCATCTCTTTGGCTTCGGCTGTATTCGGTGTAACATCTTGACATAATGTTAAATCATAATTGTTTAACATTTGTTTAAAGAAAGCCATTTGTTCACCTGAATCAAAACTATATCCAAAATATTTAGGTAACGAACCCGAATAGATTGTTCCCGTATCATCAATAAAATGAATTTCATCAACAGACATTAATCCTGCAATCTTTTGAAGTTCATCGACATCATATTCCACTTCCGGCTTAGCATCTACAATATAAGATATAGCCTTTGCACGAACAATATAATCATCTTTTAAAGATTTTACGAATTCACTTTCACTCGACTCATTCTTATCTATAACCGCAATCACTCGATCTAATAATACATTGGATGTAGTTTGCGCATTCTTATCATTCACAAACTGCAATATACAAGTTTCAAGAATCAATGCCACCGCAACAATAGTGATTGAAAGTGCTAAAATTTTTCTCTTTCTCATAATTACTATTTTAGGTTATATTTTAGAAAAATAAAAGTGGCATTTTTTATGCCACGATTTTTTGAATCGATTGTTTTAAATCTTCAGCCGCCAACTTTGTATCGTCTTGATCCATAATAGCTGATACCACACAAACACCTTGGATTGGACTCTTTTCTAAAACAGAAAGATTATCTTTATTTAATCCTCCAATTGCACAAACAGGAATATTAACAGCTGCACAAATATCATTTAATGTTTCAACACTCGTAATCTTTGTCTTTACATGTGTCTTTGTCGGATAAATGGCACCACAACCCAAATAGTCAGCCCCATCAGCCTCTGCTTTTTTGGCAACCTCTACTGTTTTTGCGGTAGCCCCAATTATACAATCTTGTCCCATAATTTTACGCGCTACTGAAATCGGCATATCTTCATTTCCTAAATGAACACCACATCCTACAGCCATTGCGACATCAATACGATCATCAATAATTAATGGAATGTTATAGGCATCGGTTATATTTTTAACTTTTACTGCCAATTCATAATATTCCAAAGTTGACTTATTTTTTTCACGAAGCTGAATAATGGTTGCACCACCTAAACATGCCCCTTTTACTTTATTTAAAAATGTTTCTTCATCATACCCATCTGAATTGGTAATAAAATATAATGTATAATCTACGTTTTTCATCCTAACACCTCTATTTTAAACAAAGATTCATCAAAACTTGAAAGCTTATAGATCTCATCCATAAAATGCATATGGTAAGTTCCCGGACCATTACACTCTGTCTTTTCTGCCGCTACTTCATAATAACAAGTTGCCTTTACACAAGCTGAAAACGGAGAATAACTCGCTAAAAATGTTGCGATTGCGACATTTAACATACATCCTGTTCCTGTAATTCTTGAAAGCATGTCACAACCATTTGAAATTAAATTTACTTCTTTACCATCCGTAATGACATCTACCTTACCACTACAAACAACTACACAACCAAGATGTAAAGCCATTTCTTTTAGCCACTTACTACTTTCATAAATATCCTCTTCATCAAGAATATCTGCATCGACACCATGGGCATGACTTGTCATCCCATAAAAAGCTTTACATTCACTGATGTTCCCTTTAATAACGGTTGGACAATATAAAGAAACAAGTTCTTTGGCATAATCCAATCGAAGTGTTGAACAAGCCACTCCAACTAAATCAAGAATGAATGGAACACCTTTTTCTTTAGCACACTTAGCACTAACCATCATAGATTTAGCTCTTACATCATCAAAGTTACCTAAGTTCAATGCCAATGCACTTGAATTTGAAGTAATCGATTCCACTTCATCTGGATGACAAGCCATAATTGGCTTAGCCCCCAAAGCTAATATAAGATTTGCACAATCATTAATTGAAATCGGATTTGTGATACAGTGAATCAAATTATTCGTTTGTTTCAACAAATTTTTGCACTCCTAACTTTCTTTGAATATTTTCTAGGATTCCACTACGAGACATTGACTTCAATAGAACATACGCAATACTTCCACCGATGATGGTACCCATTAAAAAACTAGGTACATAGAACATCCATGTAAGTCCTGTTCTACCCCATAAGTAAGCCATAACAGGATATGAAATAACAGAACCAATTAAACCAGTACCAATAATTTCACCAAGTACAGCAGCCCAGATCTTTCCTTTACTAACACGATATAAAATACCAGATAATGCAGCTCCAAAAACAGCTCCAGTTAAAGCCAATGGTGGAATTCCCATAACAGCCATTCGAATTAAACCAATCGCTAAAGCACAAAGAAATGAATACCAAGGCCCCATAAATACGGCCATTGTGATATTGATCAAGTGTGCCATAGGACACATTCCTTCTACACGTAAGATTGGAGAAATGACCACTCCGACAGCTACCATCATTGAAAAAAAGACTAAGCTTAATAAGTAATTGTGTTTATTCATAATACTACCTCCTACAGATACAGATGGCCTAGAAAACACGCAAAAAACCATCTGTGGTTTCGGTATTAGACAAACAGTCCTCTCTCATCCTGTCCATTCAGGCTCCCTCGCTTGTTTTCTGTACTCTAGGCGCTCCCCTACAGTAAGGTAATAAAATAAAAAGACCTGCAACGTAAAAAGACAGGTCAAAAAAACATCTATACTTCCTACGCCGGCATTATCCGTCAGGTTTAATGGGTCGAAGTCGAACTTCCTCTCAGCAATAGCTCCCCAGATTTATTTACTACATCTAGAATTCTAGTACAAAACAGGTTAAAGTGCAAGGAGGAATTCATTCATGAAAACATACAAAATGAATTTTGGTCCAAAATCATAATATCAAATAATAAGGGGTTGTAACACTACAACCCCAGATTTGATAAAAGTTTTAAAAACTTCTTTTCATTCATCACATCATTTGTCACATACTCCCCATTATAAAATAAGGCATAAGTTGTAATGGGTGTTGGCGCATTTTGCGCCTTTTCTTTTGTATCTAAATGAATCGCTTTAAATGTAAGATTATGTTCCTTAGCTACTTGTTCAACAATCGGAACATATTTTGCATTAAAAGGACACTGATTCGTATAATATAAGACAAAACCTAGTTCGTCTATATGACAATTCTTAGCACAAGATTTGAAATGTGGAACTTTAGAATCTTTAAAACTTAAATACCACAATTGAATACCATTTTCTGCTTCATCACACACTTTAAAACCTTTATAAGCTAAGAATTTAGGATCGGCAAGATACGGCATTTTCTTTTTAGTAGATAAGATACAAATACCATCCATACCCTTTTTCTTACTATCCTCAATACACAGATTTAATAATTCACCTGAATTATTCATGAAAAGATAATAAAAGAAGATTAGCCTTGTTGATGGATCCAAA
>NZ_QSPK01000025.1 GCF_003436425.1 Eubacterium sp. TM05-53 | reverse complement strand
GTTGAAATGGATGAAAAGTATACTCCATACAATCATAAAGGAACTAAGATTGATGGAGTCAAACCTAAACATCGTGGAACGCCTGCTGCAAAAAGAGGATTATCGAATCAACAGGTTTGTATCATTACTGCAATACAGAGATTCGGTCATACAATTGCCAAAACATTAAATTATGGCAAGCCATCATCCATAGATCTATTAAGATTTGGTGAATGTCTTGAATCAAAATCTTTTGTAATGCTAGATGGATCTAACAGTTACAACGAACTTTTAGAAAGTAAGAATTGTACTAAGAAAGTATTAATCAGTCATGAGTCATATGATAAATTCAATCATTTAAATACAGTGAATAGCTTTCACAAATTGATTGAAGAAAAGTTGCAAAAATATAAGGGAGTAGCATCAAAATATATAAATCGTTACAATGCTCTTTTTGTCATGCAAAGAGAAACCCAGGGAATGGATAATACGGAAAAACTACAGTATGTATTGCTTAGGTTGAAAAACATCTATAAGATCACTCGTTTAAAGGACTTGAAGAACGAATGGTTATTCGTATAAATGATAAAAACCAGAATTATAACAATGTCACCAAATTGCTAGTTAAGCCTTACCTTTTGATGTGAAGATTCCATCAAATAAAATTTTAAAGGAAGATGAACTTACAAAAGAGGAATTAGCTAAAGAAATATTAGCTGCTCATAATGAAGTATTAAAAGGGAATACAATTCCTTTTGACCAGTTTTATGAATCGTTGAAAAAGGATCTAAAACTATGAATTTTGAAAATGCGTATGGAATAGTCTATTCTTTATAATTGTCTAAAAGATTTGTGAATGGAATGATTTTGAAGTGTGAGTATGTTAAAATGAAGCCCTAAAAAGGAGTGCTGAGCTTATGAAACAAAACCCAACACCTCGTATTACCAATTTATTTATGCTTACAATTGCAGGGATTGTGAACGCCTTTGGCGTTACATTATTCATGACACCTGTGAAACTGTATGATAGTGGTATTTCTGGAACTTCTATGTTGTTAGAACAGATTACACCATCTTATTTGTCCTTATCATTGTTCTTGTTGATATTAAATATTCCATTGTTTCTTTTTGGACTCAAAAAACAAGGGAAGAAATTTACATTTTATGCCATTTATACCGTCTTTATATATTCCTTATTCGCATGGCTTATAACGGATGTTTTTCCAATTGATGTAAGTATTGCTTCACCACTAGCTGGTACAGATTTACTTCTTTGCGCATTATTTGGTGGCATGATTTCAGGTATAGGAAGTGGTTTGGCCATTCGTTTTGGTGGAGCCATGGATGGTATTGAAGTCATGGCTGTGATATTCGCAAAACGCTTAGGTATTACAGTAGGAACCTTTGTGATGATATATAATGTCATTCTGTATATATTTTGCGGAATTGTATTAAATAGCTGGGTATTACCACTTTATTCGGTAGTTGCTTATTCAGCGGCATTAAAGACAATTGACTTTGTCGTAGAAGGTATTGATCGAGCTAAATGTGCAATGATTGTAACTGAGTATCCAACCGAAATCTGTGAAGCATTAAGTGAAACATTTGGCAGTGGCGTCACCAGAGTGGATGCCACGGGTGGATATTCAAAACGGCCTAAATCCATTGTATATTTTGTAGTCAATCGATACCAAGTCAATCGCATGAAAGAAAGCGTACATGAAATTGATTCTGGTGCTTATATTATCATGAGTGAAGTGGCAGATATTTTTTCAAATAACATAGATAAAGTATAAAGAAAAGTGGGGGAATTAAATTTCCTCCACTTGTTTTGTCCATAGACTTCTTGATGCATCACTTGGCATTCTCCAATCACCTCTAGGTGAGAAACAAATAGATCCAACTTTAACACCATCTGGCATACAGTTTCTTTTAAATTGTTGCGTAAAGAAACGATTATAGAATGTTGTGATGGCCTTTTTAATTGTTTCTTTATCCACATCTTTGAATGCTACACAAGCCAAATCGTAGATTTTCTTAGGCTCATCGTGATGTCTTAACATTTGATATAAGAAGAAATCATGAAGATCATAAGAACCTAATACTTCTTCTGTCTTCTGAGCAATCTTACCATTTTTATCTGGTGGTAAAAGCTCTGGAGATACTGGTGTATCACAAATATCCATTAATACATCATGTAATACTTCGTCTTTTAAGGCAACACTTTCCACAATATAACGAACTAATGTCTTAGGAACACTGGCATTGACTGCATACATACTCATGTGATCCCCATTATATGTACACCAACCTAGTGCTAGTTCACTTAAATCTCCAGTACCTACAACAATCGCATTATAGGCATTGCTTAAATCCATCAAGATTTGAGTTCTTTCACGAGCTTGAGAGTTTTCGTACGTAATATTGTGAACTTCTGAATCATGGTGAATATCTTTAAAGTGTTGATTTACACCATCCACAATAGAAATTTCTTCACTAGATACATGAAGAAGATCCATTAAGATTTGCGCATTAGATTTAGTACGTTTCGTCGTTCCAAAACCAGGCATTGTGATCGCGTGAATCCCTTTTGAATCATAATTATTGATTTTAAAGGCTTCATGACAAACTAATAAAGCTAGAGTAGAATCGAGTCCTCCACTAATTCCAATCACAACATCTTTACAATGAATTTTTGAAAGGCGTGTTGCCAAGCCTTGGGCTTGAATGTGTAAGATTTCTAAACAACGCGTAATCCTTTCATCTTGATTATTTGGGACAAAAGGATAGGCATCGATATAACGGTCAAATTCAATTTCTTCAATTGGCTTAGATGCGAATTCTACGGTTGTATAGTTTACATGGAATAAATCTTGCATACTTGTTTTATAGTGTAGACGATCATGATTTAAATGGTCTAAATCGATTTGTCCATAAATGATTTTGTCTGTATTCGTCTCACTTAAGATAGTCCCATTTTCACAAATTAAATTGTGTCCAGAGAAAACCAAGTCACTCGAACTTTCTGTAGGTCCTGCACTGGCATATACATAGCCAGCATAACATTTAGCACTTTGATCTTTGACTAGATTTCTTCTGTAATTCGCTTTTGAAATAATTTCATTCGAAGCACTTACATTACAAAGCACATTGGCTCCAGCTAATGCATGTGTTGAACTTACAGGAATGGTTACCCATAGATCTTCACAAATTTCAACACCTAGACAAGCAGATGTAGTTGTATCTTTAAATACAATATGATTTGAAACAGGAACTTTTTTATTCTTAAAGTTAAAAGTTGTGTTTTCTTTTAGTTCACTCGCACTCGAGAACCATCTTGTCTCATAGAATTCGTTGTAGCTAGGAATATATGTTTTTACTTGAATACCTAGGATATCATGGTTGAAACAAATGGCAGCACAATTATAAAGCTTATTTTCAATTTCTAAAGGTAAGCCTAAAACTGTAACTAGATTTTCTGGTAATTCTTCAACAATTTCAAATAGAACTTGTTTTGCTTTATTTAATAATGTGTGTTCATAAAATAAATCCTGACATGTATATCCTGTAATACATAGTTCTGGAAATACTACAAGTTGTGTATCTGAATCTAATTTTTGAATACAATTTAAAATTTCTTCTTTATTAGCCTGTGGATCTCCAATTGAAACGTTTGGAGTGCAGGCAGCCGTTTTATAATATGAATAACGATGCATGTTCATACCTCATTTCCATTGAAAATTATATCAAAAAAAGACGTCCATTTTAAGGACGTCTTTGATTAATGTTCACTTAATTCGTGAAGACGATCTCCATATGCAGATTCATCTGCTTCTTTCTTATCGTTTTCAGTCGCATATTTTTTAACTAATGCGCTTGATTTGTTGATTGGTTGTAAAGTACCAGCACCGGCAACACATCCACCAGGACAAGCCATACCTTCAAGTAGGTATCCGTTTAGTCTTCCAGCTTTAGCCATCATCAACATTGTCTTACAGTTCTTTAATCCTTCTGCAGCCTGAACTTTTACTTCTGTTCCAGGATGTTCTTTTTGAATCAAGTCTTTAACGGCTTTGGCAACACCACCACTAACGGCGAATCCACGACCAGCATTTGTTCCTTCAGTCAATGGATCTGAAGTTGTAATTTGATCTAATTCAATACCTTTCGCATTGAACATACCCATAACTTCTTCAAAAGTTAATACGAAGTCAACATCACTACGGATTGATTTACGGCTTGCTTCCAATTTTTTAGCAGCACAAGGACCGATGAATACAACTTTTGCGTTTGGTTTTTCTTTTTTGATCAAACGACCCGTTAATACCATTGGAGTTAATGCCATTGAAATGTATGGTGCAAAGTCAGGGAAGTTCTTCTTTGCCATAACTGACCATGCAGGACAGCAACTTGTAGCCATAAATGGTTGCTTTTCAGGAACTTTATCTAAGAAGTCTTCAGCTTCTTCAATTGTACATAAGTCAGCACCAATCGCAACTTCTACAACATCCGCAAAACCTACAGCCTTTAATGCAGCTTTTACTTTGTCTGGAGTTACAGCTGGACCAAATTGACCAACGAAAGCAGGGGCAACAGCCGCAATGACTTCATAGCCTTCTTTCATGGCATAGATTGTTTGGAAAATTTGTCCTTTATCTACGATAGCTCCAAATGGACAGTTAACTAGACACATTCCACAGCTAACACATTTATCGTAATCGATTTCTGCTTTTCCATCTTCATCCGATTTGATCGCATCCATTCCACAACTTGCAGCACATGGACGTTCTAATTTAGTGATTGCGTGATATGGACAAGCATCCATACAACGTCCACACTTAATACATTTTTCCTGATCGATGCAGCTCTTTCCATTTACGATATGAATTGCATCCTTTGGACATACCTCAGTACATTGGTGTGATAAACATCCTTGACAAGCGTTTGTTACGAAAACCTTTTTTTCAGGACATGCATTACAAGCAAATTTAATAATATTGATAAGTGGATCATCATAATATTTTTTCGCAATTGTACTTTCTTCAATTCCATCTGAAATATTTGTATATTCAGTAATATCACGAACAGGCAAGCCCATACCCAAACGTAATCTTTCCCCGATAATTGCACGTTCTAGAAAAATACTATCACGATATTTTGCTTTTGTACCAGGTAAGATTTCATATGGGATTTCTTCCATACGTTTAGAATAATCTGTATTGTCATCGTACGCCATTGAAGCGATGGCAGTAAAGACCTGACGACGAAGGTCAGTTACCGAGTTATAAATTCCTCTCATATTTCCTCCTAATTCAATTCCTCATATATACTCATACAATATTATATAGTAAAAACTATATTTGTGAAAGTTTTAATTAGTATAAAATGTTATTATTTTTTTCTAATAGTGATATAATACCGTGCGGGGTGAATTGTTTGGTAAAAATTGTATGGGATTGGAATGGAACATTATTGAATGATGTCGACTTATGTTTTTCTTGTATCAACCGTCTTTTAGTCAGTCATGATTTGAAACCTTTGGATACTCTAAGTCAATATCGTGAAGTATTTACTTTTCCAATAGAAGATTATTATAAAAGGGTAGGTTTTGATTTTGATAAAACACCTTTTTCCATATTGGCTCACGAATATATGGAGGATTATCAAGAAAAAAGCTATGCTTGTGATTTACATTCAGATGTATTGGATGTTGTGAATAGGGCAAAGGATTTGGGTTTTTCGCAAACCGTTCTTTCTGCAAGTAAAATGGATTATCTTCTTAAACAAATGAAAACTTTAAATGTCGATACATTGTTTGATTCGATATACGGAATCAATGATATTTATGCGAAAAGTAAAGTGGAATTAGCTCATGCATTTAAACAAACTTGTAACCTAGATGATGAAATTTATTTTGTAGGAGATAGCGTTCATGATTATGAAGTCGCAAAGAGTATTGGTGCCAAGTGTATCTTGGTGACTACTGGACATCAAAATCGAGCGACATTAGAAAGCGTACATGTACCGGTTATGGACAGTTTAATGGAAAGTTTGGATTTAATTTATGAAAGAGATTAAAATCAATTCAAATGATGCAAATCAAAGACTGGATAAGTTTTTGATGAAGACTTTTCCAAAACTAGGCAAATCAATGATGTATAAGGCGATTCGAAATAAAAAAATAAAAGTGAATCGCAAGCGTTGTACTTTTGATCAGAAAATCAAGGAAAATGATAGTATTCTATTGTTTTTACCTCCGGATGTTTTAGAAGAGAAACAAGTAGATACGCAATATATATCATCACAGTTGGATGTTGTTTATGAAGATGAAAATATTTTGATTGTGAATAAACCTTATGGCTTATTGTCACAGAGTGATCAAAGTCAAAATCAGGATTGTTTAGTTAATCGTGTGCAAGCATACTTAATGGAGAAAAACGAATATGATCCAAATAAGGAACATTCCTTTGCGCCTAGCATTTGTCATAGACTGGATCGAAATACGACAGGTCTAGTGATTGCTGCAAAGAATGCGAATGCTTTAAGAAAAGTAAATGAAGCAATCGCAAATCGTAAAATCCAAAAGATGTATCGGGCATATGTTACTGGTACTTTTAAAGAAAAAGATTTTAGTATGTGTTATTACATTCGCAAAGAAAATACGATTGCGAAAGTAAGTGATAAAAAATTAGAAGGCTATCAGAAAGCATTAATGGATGTGCATGTTGAAAGAAATGATGGCGAGAATTCAATATGTACAATTACACTTCATACAGGAAGATTTCATCAGATTCGTGCCCTGATGGGACATATAAAGCATCCTTTGTTGGGTGACGTCAAATATGGATATCATGGAAAGAAAAGACCGATAAAATTGATGGCATATCGGTTGGAGTTTCGTGATGTAGATTTGCCACTTCAACAAACGGTGTTTGAAATTCCAAGAGCATAGTGGGAGGATATGAATATGCAAGAATATCGATATTTATTAGATATTGCCTTAATTTTATTAATGACAAAAGCCTTTGGACTTTTTTCTCGTCGTTTACGTATGCCATCTGTAGTGGGTGCATTGATTGCGGGTATTGTTTTAGGACCTGCGGTGTTAAATATAGTTGAGCCAAGTAAGTTGATTGAATCTTTATCAGAAATTGGTGTTATTGTCCTAATGTTTGCGGCTGGTCTAGAAACAAGTATTACAGATTTAAAAAAGGCTGGATTAAAAGCATTTATTATTGCGACACTAGGTGTATTAGTTCCTTTAGCTGTTGGCTATGTAGTTGGTGGATTCTATAATGTGGGTCCAGATGCTTGGTTACATAACTTATTCTTAGGTGTAATCTTAACAGCTACAAGTGTAGGTATCACGGTAGAAACATTGAAAGAAATGGGTTGTATGTCTACTGAAAGTGGAAATGCGATTCTAGCTGCAGCTGTTATTGATGATGTTTTAGGTATTGTTTGTTTGACATTAGTAACAGGTATGGCTGACAGTTCAGTGAACATTGGTGTTGTCATGTTTAAGATTTTACTATTCTTTGTGTTTGCCGTTGTTGTTGGGGTAATTTTACACAAAGTATTCTCGTGGTGGTTTGAACATGATTCACGTGGTGGACTACAAAGATATTCAATCGTATCTTTTGCGTTCGCATTGATTATGGCATTCTGTTCAGAAGCATTCTTTGGTGTAGCTGATATCACAGGAAGTTTTGTGGCAGGCTTGATTCTTTCTGGTACAAAACAATGTGCCTATGTCACTAAACGTATTTCAACATTATCTTACATGCTGATTACACCTGTATTCTTTGCGAGCATTGGATTAAAACTTTCACCAATTACATGGAGTGCTGAATTGATTGAATTAGTAATTGTTTTATGTATCATATCTGTTTTGACAAAAATTATTGGATGTGGTTTGGGTGCTATTGTATGTAAATATACACCAACACAAGCTATTCGTATTGGATGTGGTATGATCAGTCGTGGAGAAGTTGCCTTGATTGTCGCAAATAAAGGTATGGCATTAGGAATCTTACCAGAAGTCTTTGTGACTCCAGTATTATTGTGTGTCGCATTCACAACGGTTATTACACCAATCTTATTAAAAATTGTATATAAAAAGAAAACTAACGATGCAGATTTTGTACAAACTGCAAATTGTTAATAATATTTTCACATTGAGTCTTTATACTTAAAGTATGAAGACTCTTTTTTTAATGTTGATCATTACTTTTCTAATCAAACCATTTCAATTGTCGACTGTGTATTTTGTTTTATTTTTGTATTTTTTGGCAAAAAAAGACTATGAAACGATGTATATTGAAAAATATTGGATTATCCCATCATTTCTTCTATTATGTTTTTGTTCAAGTTATGTGCCATTATTCAATCGAGTATGTACAAGTCTGGTTTTTCTGTTGGTCAGTGGAACTATTAAAATGATTAAACCCGATTGGATAGGTAGTGCTGATGTATGTTTTTTAACTTTTTTTGGTTTTTATTTAGGGATAGAAAGAATGCTTGTAGCTTTATATATCAGTGTTTTACTTGGGTTTATTTGGATTTTATATAAAAAAAAGCATATCCTTCCATATCTATCTTGTTTATCAATAGGTGTCTGGATAGCTTATCTGAAAGGATATACGATTTTCTATTTTCTAATGAATCTTTTTTCTTGAGGACAAGTGATATCAATGTCATTAAATTGAATATGATGACTTTGAAGTAAAAGTCCCGTATTATCAATTCTTTTACCGCCATATAAAGGATCGTTTAATATGGGATGGTTCAAAGAAGCACATTGAACACGGATTTGATGTTTTCTTCCTGTTAGAATCGTTACTTGAATCAACGAACAATCTTTATAGTTTTTAAGTGTATTAAATATTGAAATACTTTCTTTTCCATTTGGATGGACGATCATTTTCTTGGCATTATGACGATCTCTTGCGATATTTGAAACAATCTTTTTATTTTTATAATTCGTATGACCTTGAACTAATGCGATATAGTCTTTTTTAATATGGTGTTCTTCCATGTTTTTATCACAATACGCCTGGAAAAATGGGTGCTTACAAAATAAGACTAAACCACTCGTTTCATAATCGATACGATGAATCGCTTGAGCTGGATACTTGTTTCCGTTTAGTAAAAGATATCCATTTACACGGGCTTGTAAAGTATCTTGACTGTTTCCATCATCGTGTACTAATAAAAAGGGAGGTTTAAAGGCTACTATTAGAAAAACATCTTCATATAAAATGTTTACAGGCTCATAATTGATTTCAACGTCTTTTTCAGGATAATTAAAATAGATGGTTTTATTGTTTTCATCTATTTTTAAATATTTCTTGTGGTTTTTTGAAATACTAAAAGTCTCAAAAATCTCTTGAGAAGTTGTCGTATAGCGCATGTAGTTTTCATTTATTTCTTTTATGAGCATATCAATAGAATATTTTAATGATGCGTGTCATAATGTCAATAGAAGAACAGGAGGAATACTTATGAAAATTTATAAGAATTTAGAAACTGGTAGCGTTGTTGAAGGATTGTTGATGGATGAAATTCCTAGTGGGTATCGTGAATTAAAAGCTGGTGAAGTGGATGCAGCACAAGAAAAACATGTTCCACAAGTAAGTGTAGAAGATAATAAACTTAAAGTTGTTGTGGGAAGTGTTGAACATCCAATGTTAGAGGCACACTATATCACGAATATTTGGGTGGAATATAGTGATGGAACAGTGGATCGTGCAGGACTTGTACCTGGAATGAAACCTGAATATGTATTTGATCCAAAAGGAAGAACTGGTAAGGTAACTGTGTATGAGTATTGTAACTTGCATGGTTTGTGGAAGAATGAAATCGAATTGTAATAAAAATGTAAAAAGATTGACAGATTGTTGAAATAAACAATCTGTTTTTTTATAATAAGTATATGTATAAAGAGAAGTTAAGAGAATCGTTTAAAGTTTATGATGAAATTGTATTAAAGTGTTTTTGTGGGATTTTTATAGGTGCTATCGTTGCGATATGTGAAGTCATTTTTGGTAAAGGATTAGAATGGATCTTGAATTTTAGAGAACATATGGGAAGTATAATGTTAGTAGGGCTTCCTTTTGCAGGATTAGCTATCGTGTTCTTATTTGATCATTGGGGAAGAATATCAAGAAAAGGTATGGGACTTGTCTTTGAAGTTGATCAAGGAAAGAGTGATTGGATTCCACTTCGTATGGCTCCTTTTATGGTTGTATCGACTTGGATTACCCACTTCTTTGGAGGTAGTGCTGGTAGAGAAGGTGTTGCGATGCAGATTGGAGCTACTGTATCACATTATTTTGGTAAGTATTTCCGCTTTAAAAACAGTGGAGTTATCTTTATGGTTGCCGGTATGGCAGCTGGTTTTGCCGGATTGTTTGGTACGCCAATTACGGCAATTTTCTTTGCTTTAGAAGTTTTAGTTGCTGGAACTTTGAAATATCGAGCTATGTCTTGTGCAATTCCGGCTAGTTTTACGGCAGCTTATGTTTCTAGCTTGTTTGGATTACACAAGAGTACTTTTAAGATAGGAAATGTAAGTGATTTGGATGTTGAACTCTCAATTAAACTTTTAGTTTTAGGAATTTTGTTTGGTATGGTTGGTGGTTTATTTGCGTATTTCTTAAAACACACCAAAGCTTTTGTGACAACTAAAATCACAAATCCTTATAAACGTATTTTTATGATGGGTATTTTTGTAGCACTTTTGTTATTTGTGTTTGGAAGATGTCGTTATTCTGGTGTGGGTGAAAACTTGATTGTCGGATCTTTTACATCCGAAAAAATCTATGGATATGACTGGATCTTAAAGTTTGCCTTAACGATTTTAACACTATCGGCTGGCTTTCAAGGTGGTGAGGTTACGCCATTATTTGCGATTGGATCAAGTCTTGGAGTTATAATTGCACCTGCATTTGGTTTAGATCCATTGTTTGTGGCTGCACTAGGGTATAGTAGTGTATTTGGGGCTGCAACAAACACATTTTTAGCACCAATTGCGATTGGCATGGAAGTTTTTGGATATCAATATTTTCCTTTCTTCTTTATCGTATGTGCTATATCTTATATCGCAAATCAAAACGAATCAATTTATGCTTTGCAAAGACAAGTCAGAGAATGATTTGTCTTTTTTTGTAGTGTTTTGAAAACGCATACAAATTTAAGGAAACGAGTAGATTTTATTTGAAAAAGTGCTATACTTTATTTATATAAAGAGTATTATTAGGAGGATGATTATGAAACAGAATAATATGCTCGCCATGATTTTAGCGGGAGGCCGTGGAACACGTCTTTTAGAACTAACTAAAAAGAATGCGAAACCGGCTGTTTATTTCGGAGGGAAATATCGTATTATTGATTTCCCGCTAAGTAACTGTGCGAATTCAGATATCAACGTTGTAGGTGTTTTAACACAGTATGAATCTGTAGAATTAAACGCATACGCTGGTGCTGGTCAAAGATGGGGACTTGATGCACGTGGAAGTGGTGTTTATGTTTTGCCACCACGTGAAAAGGATGGTACAAAATTTGATGTTTATCAAGGAACAGCAGATGCCATCACACAAAATATTGACTTTATTGATAAGTTTGATCCTGAATATGTTTTGATTCTTTCAGGTGACCACATCTATAAGATGGATTATGCAGATATGTTATCTTGTCATAAGGCAAATAATGCCGATTGTACAATTGCGGTACTTCCAGTGCCAATTAAGGAAGCTAGCCGTTTCGGTATTATGAATACAGATGATGAAGGAAGAATCGTTGAATTCGAGGAAAAACCAGAACATCCAAAGAGCAATTTAGCTAGTATGGGTATTTATATCTTTAACTGGAAACAATTACGTAAAGAATTGATTTCAGATATGACTGCAGAAGGTAGTCACCATGACTTTGGTAAAGATATTATCCCTAACTTCTTAAACGCAAATAAGCGTTTGTATGCTTATAAGTTTGAAGGATATTGGAAAGATGTTGGAACAATTGATTCATTGTGGGAAGCAAATATGGACTTATTGAATAAGAACAATGAATTGAATTTAGATGATCCAAACTGGAAAATCTATACAGAAGATATTCCAACTTTACCTCACTATGTAGGTCCAACTGGAAAAGTTGAACATTGCTACATCAACCAGGGAGCTATCATTCGTGGTGAAGCAGTAGATTCAGTATTATTCAATAATGTTGAAATTGATGAAGATGCATATGTATCTCAAGCTGTGTTAATGCCAAATGTTAAAGTTGGTAAAGGTGCAAAAATCTATCGTGCTATCGTTGCCGATGGTGTGAAGATTGATGATGGTGCTGTTGTTGGTAGTCCAGACAGTGATGAAATCGAATTGATTTCTAAGAGAGTAAAGAAGGGTGAATAATTATGTGTAACGCTTTAGGAATAATTACTTACAATGATTCTTCTGTATATGTAGAAGGTATGCAAAAATATCGTCCAATCGCTGCATTCAGTTTTTTAGGACGTTATCGTTTAGTTGACTTTGCGATTTCAAATATGTCAAATTCAGGAATTGATGATATTCAAATTTATGTAAATGGAAATCCTCGTTCTTTAATTGATCATGTTGGTACTGGTCGTCACTATAATATCAACTCTAAACATGGACACTTATCTTTAGTGCCTGTATATTCTGAAGGTGGAACTTCACGTTTTACTACAGATATTTCATGTTATGCAGAAAACATTCATGCAGTTCTTGAAAACCACAATGATTATGTTGTGATTGCTCCAGTTAATATGCTTTATAAAGGAAACTATGAAGAATTGTTGAAACAACACATCGAAAGTGGTGCTGAAGTTTCAGTATTGTATCAACATGTAGATAACGCAAAAGAAAACTACATTGGATGTGATGTGCTTCAAATGAATAAACAACGTGGTGTATTAAGTATTGATCAAAACTTAGGTAACTATAAATCTAGATATTTATCTTTACAGACTTACATCATGTCAAAAGAAATCTTTAAAACATTAGTTGAAGAAGCTCAGGAAACAAGTTCAATGTATTGGTTTAAAGATATCTTAAATGATAAATGTGTAGATATGGATATTCGTGGATTGAATTATCGTGGACACATTTATGTAATCAATGATTTGAAATCATATTATGAAAGTAATATGCAATTCTTAACGGAAGAAAAAATGAAAGATATCGCAGATCCAGAATGGCCTGTATATACTCGTACAAGTGATTCAGCTCCAGCTATTTATTTAAATGGTGGTACTGCAACAGGATCATTGATTTCGAATGGTTGTGAAATCAGTGGTGTAGTTAAGAACTCTATTGTTGGTCGTTCTTGTAAAATTGGAAAGGATGCATTGATTGAAAATTGCATCATTATGCCAGATGTAGAAATTGCAGATGGTGCTCACTTAAAGAATGTGATTGTAGATAAACATTCTAGAATCGCAAAGAAAAAAGACTTAGCAGGGTTAGAAGAACAACCTTTGTATATTGGTAGAAGGGAGAACGTTTAATGGCATCAATTTTGATGGTCGCTGGGGAAGGATTACCATTCATTAAGACAGGTGGACTTGCCGATGTAATTGGTTCTTTACCAAAGGCACTTACTGAAAGAGGACATGAAGTAAAGGTTGTCATGCCTTTATATAAGAAAATTAGTGATAAATACTATAATGAACTTCATTTTGATTGTGAATATTCAGTTTCAATTAATTATCATGAAGTACCCGTACGTGTATTCTCAAAAGTAGTAGATAATGTATGTTTCTTCTTCATTCAACATCAAGGTTACTTTGAAAGAGATTCATTATACGGTTATCAAGATGATGGTGAGCGTTTTGGATATTTCCAAAAGGCTGTTATCGAAATGTTGAACCAGTTGAATTACTGGCCAAATATTATCCATTGCCATGATTGGCATACAGGTATGATTCCTTGTATGGTTAAAGAAACTCACGATGCAGATCCTAGATATCGTGCAATTCGTTTTGTGTATACAATCCACAACATGGCTTATCAAGGAAATTTTGGACCTGAAATGCTAGATAGTTGTTTAGGATTACCATACTACTTGTTAGATAATGGTAATGTACGTTTTGATGGTGGTATTTCATTTATGAAGTCTGGTATTTTATATGCGGATAAAGTTACAACTGTATCACCAACTTATGCACAAGAAATTTTATCGCCTCAATATGGTGAACACTTAGAAGCTGTATTGAACATGCGTAAATATGATCTATGGGGTATTGTAAACGGTATTGATATCGAGTTATGGAACCCTAATACAGATCCAGAAATTCCATATCACTTTAATAAAGTGAATATTGTAGCTCAAAAGAAAAAGGCAAAAATGGCTCTACAAGAAGAACTTGGATTAGAAAAGAATCCTGATGTTATGATGGTAGGTGTCGTTTCTCGTTTGACTTGGCAAAAAGGATTCTATCTATTGATGGAACAATTAGACGCATTATGTGCAGCTCCAATCCAATTGGTTATTTTGGGTAGTGGTGAAAGTCAAATTGAAAACAAGTTCCGTGAATTGGAAGATGGAAATAAAGGAAAGATTTGTTTCTATTATGGATACAATGAAAGCTTGGCACACCGTATCTATGCGGCAAGTGATTTATTCTTGATGCCTAGTTTATTTGAACCATGTGGAATTTCACAATTGTGTTCTATGCGTTATGGTACTTTACCTCTTGTTCGTGAAACTGGCGGTTTAAAAGATACTGTGGATGCATACAATGAGTATGAAAAATCAGGAAATGGATTTAGTTTTGAAAACTATGATTCAAATGAATTGATCCATACTTTATATTATGCTTGTGATGTTTATTACAACCGTAAAAAGGATTGGGAAATGTTACAACGTAATGCGTTGAACACAGATGTGTCATGGCAACAAAGTGCTAAAACATATTCTTTGTTGTATGATGAATTAGTTGACTAATGAGAATTCTTGTTAGTGCATGTTTATTAGGATATGACTGTAAGTATAATGGAAAAAACAATTTAAACAAAAAAATTGTAGAGCTTCTAAAAGAGCATGAAGTGATTCCTGTATGTCCAGAGATGCTTGGAGGACTTTGTTGTCCTCGTATTCCTTGTGAAAAAGTAGGAGATAGAATTTTGGATAAAGATGGAAATGATTGTACAAAACAGTTTATCAAAGGGGCAGAAATTGCTCTGAATATAGCGAAAGAAAAACAAGTAGATCTTGCGATTTTACAAAGAAGATCCCCCAGTTGTGGATACTCTGTTATTTATGATGGGACTTTTACAGGGAATCTAGTAACTGGTAGTGGTGTCTTTGCGCAAATGTTGCAAGGTTTAAATATTCCGATTATGGAAGCGGAATCAGAAAAATTCGTTTAGGTATTGTTTTCTTTGGCAAAATGTCATAAAATACATTTAGATTTGATTTAGGAGGATAATTATGAAACAAGTAACTGTAACTGTAGTAGATCCAGTAGGTCTTCATGCACGTCCAGCAACTGTAGCTGTTAACGCTGCTAGTAAATTCAAAAGCGAAATCAATGTAGCTTTCAAAGGACGCGAAGTAAACATGAAATCTATCATGGGAGTTATGTCTTTAGGAATTCCTACACAGTCAGAAATCACAATTAGCTGCTCAGGCGAAGATGAAGATGCTGCTGTAGCTGCAATCGAAGAAGTATTGCGCGCTCAAAAGATTATTGCTTAATTAAAGAAAGTCTCATAGTTTTATGAGACTTTTTTATTTCTATGCTAGAAAAGAAGGAGAATGAATAATGTCTATTGTTGAAGAAAGATATTCAAAATGGTTAAATCATGAAAATTTAGCCCCTCAATATAAACCTGTTTTAGAAGCTATGGATGCTGAAGAAAAAAATGATGCATTCTATACTACAATTGAATTCGGAACAGCAGGTATGCGTGGTCTTTTAGGTCCAGGAACAAATCGTATTAATATTCATACAATTCGTAAAGCTACTCAAGGATATGCAAACTACATCAATAAAAATAATGGTGGCGAAGCTGGTATTGCGATTGGATATGATAATCGTCATATGTCAAAAGAGTTTGCGTTTGACTGTGCTGATTTATTGGCTAAAAACAACATTAAATCATATGTGTTTGAATCTTTACGTCCAACTCCAGAATTGAGTTTTGCGGTACGTCATTTAAATTGCTTTGGTGGTATTATGATTACTGCCAGTCACAACCCTAAAGAATACAATGGATATAAATTGTATGATGATAAAGGATGTCAGTTGATTCCTTGCTTAGCTAGTCAGGTTATTGATAAGGTTAACGCGATTGAAGATGAATTGGCAATTGATGTAAACTGTACAGAAGAACAAAAGAAATTAATTACAGTTATTGGTAAAGATGTGGATGAAGAATACTACAAAAATGTATTAAGTATTCAATTGAATCCTGAAGTAAAAAAAGATATTAAGATCGTATTCTCACCAGAACATGGAACGGCTAATATTCCTGTTCAAGAAGTTTATAAACGTGCAGGATATACTTGTATTCCAGTTGTAGAACAGTGTAGTCCAGATCCTGATTTCTCAAATACACCTACACCAAACCCAGAACAAGCGGGAGCTTATGAATTGTCATTAAAATACGCAAAAGAAAATCAAGCAGACTTAATTTTAGTTTGTGACCCAGATGCTGACCGTATGGGTGTTGGAGTATTACATAATGGTGAATATGTTGTATTAACAGGTAACCAATCTGGTTCTGTTGAAATTGAATATATTTGTTCACAACTTCAAAAACAAGGTAAAATGCCTGAAAATCCTGTAATGTTCAATACAGTAGTTACAAGTGATCTAGGAGAAAAAGTAGCTTCTGATTATGGTGTTACAACTGAAAAAACTTTAACTGGATTCAAATTCATTGGTGAAAAAGTTGCAAAATATGAAAAAACACACGAAAAGAACTATGTATTTGGATATGAAGAAAGTTATGGTTCATTAATCAAACCTTTCGTACGTGATAAAGATGCTCCTCAGGCTTGTTTAATGCTGGCAGAAGCATGTGCATTCTACAAAGAACAAGGTAAAGATTTAGTTGACGTATTAGATAGCTTATATGACCGTCATGGTACATATGAAGAAAGTCAAGTTGCGTTATCATTAGCTGGTGAAGCTGGTGCTAAGCGTATTAAAGAAATCTTGGCTACTTTAAGAAAAGATGCACCTACTGAAATTGGCGGAACAAAAGTGGTTCGTAGTGAAGACTATAAAGAATGTGTAATCAAAGAAGGAGATACAGTAACTGAGCTTACTGGATTCACTAAATCTGACGTATTAAAATATTATCTTGAAGATGGAAGCTGGATTGCGGTACGTCCAAGTGGAACAGAACCAAAATGTAAATTCTACTATTGTATCAAGGGATCTTCTAAAGAAGATGCTCACAACAAAACAGTTCATTTCCAAAAGGCAATGGATGATTTGATTGCCAAGTAGTATTGAAGGATGTCTAAGGGCATCCTTTTTATTTTGCATAAAAAAAGATTTAGACTTACTTGTCTAAATCCTTTAAGAATTGTTCTAAGCGAACAACAGCTTCTTTAATGTGGTCAATACTATATGCATAAGAGATACGAATGTATCCTTCACCACTTGGACCAAAGGCATTTCCTGGAACGCAGGCAACCTTTTGTTCTTGTAGTAATCTTTCGCAGAATGTTTCGGAATCAAGGCCTGTTGATTGAATGTTACAGAATACATAGAATGTACCATGAGGCATATTTGTCTTTAGTCCCATACGATTTAATCGATTGACTAAGAAATTTCTTCTCTTTAGATAATCATCTTTCATCATCAATACATCGTCATAGCCGTTTTTAATAGCTTCAATACCTGCATATTGAGACATGACAGGAGCTGACATGATTACATATTGGTGAATCTTATTCATAACGGAAGATAGTTCTTTATTGGCCATACAATAGCCTAGACGCCATCCTGTCATAGCATATGCTTTTGAAAAACCGTTTACGACAATAATTTGTGATTTGATTTCATCAAATTGTGCTAATGATGCAAAAGGCTGATCAAAGCTAAGTTCGGCATAGATTTCATCACTCACAACATATATACCTGATTCTTTGATGATATCAACTAGCTTAGCATAATCTTCATAAGTCATGACACCACCAGTAGGATTGCTAGGATAGTTGATGATCATAGCTTTTGTCTTTGGGGTGATGACTTTCTTTAAATCTTCTGGAATGATTTTAAAGTCATTTTCTTCTTTTAATTGTAAAGGGACAACAACACCATCACTTAATGTAACGCTTGGTGCATAAGCAACGTAGTTAGGATCTAATACAATAACTTCGTCGCCAGGATTCAATAGGGCACGCATACATAAGTCAATAGCTTCACTACCACCAATTGTGACAATGACTTCACTTTCAGGATCATATGTTTGATTGTAGTGTTCCTTATGGAATTTACAGATTTCTTTGCGAAGCTCTAATAAACCACGATTGGCTGTATAGTGCGTGTGTCCTGTACTCATGTAGTGAATCGCATTTTCACAAATGTGCCATGGCGTTGCGAAATCGGGTTCACCAACACCTAAAGAGATAACACCTTCCATTGTGTTTGCCAAATCAAAGAATTTACGGATTCCACTTGGCTTGATAGATGTTGCTTTTGTAGATAAACTTTTCATTATGGAGTCACAACCAATCTTGATTCTTTATCTTCAGGCTTGTCAATCATGACAATACCACTTTGTTTATATTGTTTTAAAACAAATAATGTCTTTGTAGATCGAACGTCTTCAACACAGGCAATCTTGTCGGAAACAAAGCGAGCCACTTCAAACATGGTTTTACCTTGTACCAAACATAAGAAATCACAATCTCCACTTAATAGATACATTGTGTCTACTTCAGGATAGTTGGCAATCAATGCGGCTGTCTTATCATAGCCTCTATTTCTTGTTGGTGTACAACTTACTTCAATATATGCTAAAACTTTTTGATCTTTTAACGCTTTATTGTAGTTGATAATTGTGTGATAACCACAAATAATTTTGTCTTTTTCTAAAGATTGAATCTCTGATTTTATACTTGCTTCATCTTCATTCAAAATATCGGCTAGATCTTGTGAAGTTAGACGAGCGTTGTTTTCTAGTAAATCTAGGATTAAACTTTGGTTCATTTTTAATTCCTCCTTTTGAATATAATAGCACAATTAAGGTTATGTAAAAAGTATGAAAATGCTTGAGAATGAAGTGTAAATAGTCTAAAATATTAGTAGTTGTTAGTTGTAAAAAGTTTTACTTGTTAGAGAATTGACAAATCAACAGTAGGCTTTTATAATAACAATGGTATTTAAAGGAGGATTTACTGACATGACAGTAAAAGTTGCGATTAACGGTTTTGGACGTATCGGACGTTTGGCATTCCGTCAAATGTTTGGTGCTGAAGGCTACGAAGTAGTAGCTATCAATGACTTGACTAGCCCTAAGATGTTAGCTCACTTGTTGAAATATGATTCAACTCAAGGAACTTACGCTAAGGCTGACACAGTTGTTGCTGGTGAAAATTCAATTACAGTAGATGGAAAAGAAATCACTATCTACGCAGAAGCTGATGCTTCTAAATTACCTTGGGGTGAATTAGGAGTTGACGTAGTATTAGAATGTACAGGATTCTATACTTCAAAAGCTAAAGCAGAAGCACACATTAAAGCAGGTGCTCGTAAAGTTGTTATCTCTGCTCCAGCAGGAAATGACTTACCAACAATCGTTTACAATGTAAACCACGAAACATTAAAACCAGAAGATACAGTAATTTCTGCAGCTTCTTGTACAACAAACTGTTTAGCTCCTATGGCTAACGCTTTGAACAAATTAGCTCCAATTAAATCAGGTATCATGACTACAGTTCACGCTTACACTGGTGACCAAATGACATTGGACGGACCTCAACGTAAAGGTGATTTACGTCGTAGCCGTGCTGCTGCAGTTAACATTGTTCCTAACTCAACAGGTGCTGCAAAAGCTATCGGATTAGTTATCCCTGAATTAAACGGAAAATTAATCGGATCTGCTCAACGTGTTCCAACTCCTACAGGATCAACTACTATTTTAGTAGCTGTTGTTGATGGAGAAGTTACAGTTGATGAAATCAACGCTGCTATGAAAGCTGCTACAACTGAATCATTCGGATACACTGAAGAACAATTAGTATCTAGCGACATCGTTGGTATGCGTTACGGATCATTGTTCGATGCAACTCAAACAATGGCTCACTCATTAGGAGACGGAACTACTCACGTACAAGTTGTTTCTTGGTACGACAACGAAAACTCTTACACAAGCCAAATGGTTCGTACAATTAAGTACTTCTCAGAATTAGCTTAATAATTGTAAGACTTTTAAAGGAATCCAATAGGGTTCCTTTTTTTTGCCTACTTTACTAAAAAGTGCAAATCAAAACCTTGAAATAAATAGGTAAATCATGTATTCTAACCTTTAGAGATTGTGAGGTGTTAGCGATGGGTATTCGACATCGTTTGACGGATTCTGAGCGTGATGATCTAACAAAAGATGTAGACGATTTAGATGCTGTTTACATGGAAAAATTAAGAAAAGATGGAATTGATGAAGATTTATTAGCTCAGTTTCGTGATTTAACTTTAGAATTAGAAAAGGATAAGGAACAAAATGGATAGTAAGACATTGAATGTAGTTATCATAATTGTATTGACATTAGTATTTATCTTAGTGCCAATGATTATGAAAAAAGTTGTATGGAAGAAGTTATTAACTCAATTAAATAATGAACAATATGACGAATTCTATAAAACATTGGATACAGGAGCATGCAAGTTCTCATATCAGGCATTTAACCGTGAATACATGCGCTTAAGTGGTTATTTGGCACAGAGAAATGATGCAAAAATTGAAGAACAATTTGAATTGTTGAAAAACATGCGTATTTCAAATAAACAAAAGGCTAGTGTTGCATCTCGTGGATTCTATTATTATTTAGAAAAAGGAAAAATCAAAAAAGCTGAGGGCATGCTTTCTTATGGAAAAAGCTATGTTGATGAAAAGACATTCAAGAATATGCAGATTCAATTTAGTATTTTAATGAAGAAAGAAGCCAAATATATTGATGACTGTAAAGAAATTTTAAATGGTATGTGGGATGGTAAGTCTGATCTTGACAACAATAAAAAATTCCCTGTTGGAACCATTCAGTATTTAATTGGTCTTCAATATTCATATTTAAAAGATTTCGATCATATGATGGAATACTTTAACCCTGCATTAGAAAATTTAGCAGGCACTCCATATGAAGAAGATATTCGTCGTATCATGACGAATTTACATGTAGGCTAACCATTTGGTTAGCTTTTTTTTTCATGTTTTGTATTGTATAATAAACAATATGAATTGGAGGACATTTTATTATGAAATTATATAATAGTTATTCTCAAACCATTGAAGAATTAAAACCAATCGAACCAGGAAAGATTTCCATGTATGTATGTGGACCAACGGTCTATAACTATCCACATATTGGAAATGCTCGTCCTATCGTTGTATTTGATACATTAAAAAAGGCATTGTCTGCACAAGGATATGAAGTTACTTTCGCTTCCAACTATACAGATGTGGATGATAAGATCATTAAAACGGCTATCGAACAAAATGTATCTGAAAAAGAAATTACAGATAAATTCATTATTGCCTACAATGATGTTCGTAGAGGACTGCATGCAGATCTTCCTGATTATGCACCTCGTGTTACAGAAACAATGGATCGTATTATTGAGTTTATTGATAAGATGGTTAAAAATGGATCAGCTTATCAAGTTGGTGGTGATGTTTATTTCCGTGTAAATAGTGATGCGAAATATGGAGAACTATCTCATCAAAGTATCGATGATTTAATGGTTGGTGCTCGTATTGATGAAAACGAAAAGAAGGAAAATCCATTGGATTTTACTTTATGGAAAGAAACAACAGAAGGTATTAAATGGGATTCACCATGGTCAAAAGGACGTCCAGGCTGGCACACAGAATGTGTGGTTATGATACAGGATGTATTTAAGAAAACATTGATTGATATCCATGGTGGTGGTTTAGATTTAAAATTCCCTCACCACGAAAATGAAATTGCCCAATGCGAAGTATGCAACAATACACACTTGGCAAATATCTGGGTACACAATGGTATGATCAATATCAATGGTATCAAGATGTCTAAATCGTTAGGTAATGTATGGTGGGCTAAAGACTTGATCGCAAACCATGGAGGAAACTTAACGCGTTGGTTGATGATTTCTACACATTATCGTGCACCATTAAACTTAAATGAAGAAGCCTTCGCGACTTCAAAGAAGGAATTAGATAAGATTGCGGCTGCCTATAAACAAGCTTGTGTAAAATTGGCTTTATCAAATGCTTCAGAAGCAACTGCATTTGATGAAACATATACAGCATTCATAGATGCACTAAATGATGATTTAAATACACCAAATGCGATCAGTGTTGTTTACGAAGTCGTTAAGAAAATCAATCAGGCGGTTCGTCAAAGAGAAATGGATGTAGAGAACGTAGCTGTTTTAGTACATACATTGGAAAAAATGCTTTATATTTTAGGAATTGAATTTGATAAGGTCACAATGAGTGCAGAAGATAAAGAAATGTATCAAAACTGGAGAAGTGCAGTTAAAGAAAAAGACTTTGAAACGGCAGATACACTTCGTGATGCATTGATTGAAAAAGGAATTCTGTAATGGAAATTGTAACTGAGAATGCGACAAGTCTAGCATGGATTGGTGATGCCGTTATGTCTTTGGCTGTGCGTGAACACCTTCTAAGTTTAGGTTATCGCAAGGCCCATGTTCTTCAAAAGAAAAATGCTGTCATTTGTAGTGCTAAAGGGCAATCTGTTATGTTGAATACAATGATGGATGAAGATTTCTTTACGGAAGAAGAGAAAACGATTCTTGCACGTGGAAGAAATGCGACGATTCATTCAAAGGCTAAAAATGCGACACACAAAACATATTTAGAGGCAACCGCATTAGAGTCTATGTTGGGATATTTATATTTATATGGACATCAGGATAGACTTAAGGTTTGTCTAGATAGAATAATTGAGATAGGGGACAGTCTATGATCGTATATGGAAAAAATGTGTATTCTACACTTCAAAATGATCCGGATTCAATTGAAAAAGTATATGTACTTCAAGGTTTGAAAGACGCAAAACTTTTAAAATCGATTCAAAAATCAAATTTAAAGGTAGAGTATTGTAACCGTACAAAATTAGATAAAATAGCGAATTCGACACATCATAATGGAGTTGCGGTTAAAGTCAGTGAAATTGAAACATATAGTATTGAAGAATTAGTTAGACGTGCTAAAAAGCCTGGTTTATTAGTGGCACTAGACGGTGTTCAAGATCCACATAATGTAGGTGCCATTTTAAGAACTTGTGATTGTACAGGTGTGGATGGTGTTATTTTGACAAAACACAATAGTTGTGGGTTAACACCTACTGTTGTGAAAGCTAGTACAGGAGCTGCTTATACTGTACCGGTTTCCATTGTGACGAATTTATCGCAGACACTAAGAAACTTGAAACAAGATGGATATTGGGTTGTTGGTACAGATATGAAGGATGCAAGAGAGTATCGTGAAGGAATGTATGATTCACCAACTGTATTGGTTATTGGATCGGAAGGTCAGGGCATTTCAAATCTTGTGAAGAAACAATGTGACTATATGGTGTATCTACCAATGGTTGGAAGTATCACTTCATTAAATGCGAGTGTTGCGGCAGCTGTCTTGATGTATGAAGTATACAATCAAAGAAATCCAATCAAATAAGTCGATTTTTTATAAAATCGGCTTTTTTAATGTCTTTTTCACATTGCCTCGTTATAATGGATTTAGGTGATAAAGATGAATATATATGAATGTATATACATGATTCAAATGAATGATTTTAATGAAATGAAAAATTTGATTCAATACTATAGACCTATGGTGACGGAAATATGGGCGGATGTCTTTGTGCGAAAGACAAATACAGTTTTGTGTGATAGAGAAGAGTTCTATCGTCATGCCGATTTATTGTTGTATCATTGCATTTTTGAATATAGAATGGATCGTGTACTTTCATTTACAGGATTTTATAGACGTTGTACTAAAAATAAGGCCTATGATATTTTGCGCCATAACATAAGAACGCAGTGTTATTTAAATCAAACGTGTATTAGTTTAGATCAAAGAATTCGTGAGGATACAAAACTTTATTATGGCGAAGTGAACATGTTCGATTCATTAGAAGTACATGATGTTGTTTTAGATAAACTTATGTGGGAATATACAAAAAATCGTATCAACCGAGTTTTTGGCGAAGATTATGTACAGATTATTGACTATCGTATGGAGGGCTATACCTTAAAAAATATTGCGAAAGAACTTGGATTAAGTGCTTCAAAGGTGAGTTTTATGTTTGAAAAGGTAAAAAAGTGGTATACGACAATTGACAGTTGACTGGATAAAATGGTACATTTATTGAGTTAAGGAGCGTGAAGGAATTGGCAGATAAAGTTGTTTTGACGTGTACAGAGTGTTTATCAAGAAATTATACGACCCCAAAAAATAAGAAGACCAACACGCAACGTCTTGAAATTAAAAAGTATTGTCCAAAGTGTGGCAAACATACTTTGCATAAGGAAACAAAGTGAGGAATCCATATGAGTAAAGAAAAAAAGGAAAGAACATATTCACCATCAAAAGTGTTCAAAGAATTAAAAACTGTTAAATGGCCAACATTTAAAGAATTAATGTCATCAAGTGGCTTGGTAATCGTATTTACAGTATTATTTGGTTTGTATTTCTTTGTTTGTGAGGTTTTATCAAGCGGTCTAGTAAAAATGATTGTTGGCGCATAGGGAGGAAATTATGTCAGAGTTAAAAAAAGAATGGTATGTAGTAAATACATATGCAGGTCAAGAAAATCGTGTAAAAGAAAACTTGGAACGTCGTGTAAAAACTATGGGTCTTGAAGATTCTTTGTTCCAGATCGTCGTTGCTGAAGAAAAAGAAATTGAATATAAAAATGGTAAACCAGTAGAAAAAACACACAATCTATTCTCTGGTTATTTATTAGTACAAATGATCATGACAGATGAAGCTTGGTATGTTGTACGTAACACTCCAGGTGTAACTGGATTTATCGGATCAAGTGGAAAGGGTGCTAAACCATTCCCAGTAGCTCAAGAAGAAGTAGATGCTGTTTTACGTCGTCTAGGACGTCAGGATGTAAATGTTCAAGTTGATTTTGAAGTGGGAGACCGTGTAGAAATCACAAATGGAGCTTTCAAGAACTCAGAAGGTGTTATTGAAGCTATGGATGAAGAAAAGAAAGAAGCTACAGTTCTATTAATTTTATTTGGTCGTGAAACACCAACAGAAATTCCGTACATGGATTTAAAGAAAGTCGACTAAGACTTTCTTTTTTTAGGTGAATAATGAAAACTTTAGTATTTGACTTAGATGGCACAATGTATCGTGGTACGCAAATTATAGAAAGTGCACATCAATTTTTAGATTATTGTATTCAAAAGAAGATTCCATTTATTTTTTTGACAAACAACTCGATGCGTACCCCACAAGAAAATGTAAAGCATATGGAAGAGATGGGATATACAAATATTAAGCCAGAGATGTTTTATAATAGCGCTATGGCAGCTAGCCAATATGTTAAGAAACATTATGAAGGGAATAAAGCTTATTACATTGGAAAACAAGGCATGAAAGATGCATTGAATCAAGAAGGTTTTATTATTGATGATGAAAATCCAGATTTTGTCTTTATAGGATTGGATAAAGATGCCACATATGCATCTTACTCAAAAGCTCTATCTTTGATTTTAAATGGAGCCAAAATTATTGGTACAAATAATGATCGTATTTTGGCAAAACCTGGCGGATTTGAAGTAGGTAATGGAAGTGTAGTCGATATGTTTGAGTATGCAGCCAATCAAAAATCTCCTCGTATTGGTAAGCCTAATCGAGCAATCCTTGATTTGTGTTTAGAATATTTTGGCTTAAAAGAAGATGAAATTGTATTAATTGGTGATAATCTTGAAACGGATATTAAACTTGGGTATGAACAAAATATTGAAACTGTGCTTGTACAGACGGGGGTTCACAACAAGGAAGATATTGAACGACTAAAAATTTATCCAACTCATGTAGTGAATACGTTGATGGATTTAGTAGACTATAATTTTGACTAGTATTTTTATTGAATTATTGGTATAATCGAAATATCGTAGAAGGTGTGATGAAAAAATGAAAGATATATTAAACGTGGTTTTAATGACATTATCTGGTGTTATTATTATATTGACATTATTACAAAGTGGTAAATCAGACGGGTTGTCTGCTGCCTTTACAGGAAGTGGAGATTTGAACTTGTTTGCGGTACAAAAAGAAAGAGGCCCTGAAAAAGTTATCTCTCGTTTAACTTTGGTTTGTGGAATTATGTTCTTTGCGATTGTGATCGCATTGCAGATTGTGTAATTAAAAGACCGTTAAGGTCTTTTTTCTGTTTTAAAGGAGGAAGAAATGAAAGAAAAAATCATTCAATATTTAGAAGAAAAAAAAGAATGTAAAATACGTGATTTAGAAAAAGTTGTTCGACCTAAGTCAAGTAAAGAATTTACAGAAATGGTAAAGTCTTTAAATGAATTAGAAGATGAAAAATTGATTTATAACGATCATACAAGCATATATTTGATTGATGATATACATTTTATGGCTGGAAGTGCAAAAGATATTTCTAGATACGAAATTGCTGTCTTTAATGAAAACAACAAGGTATATGTTCCTAAAAATAAAAAGATGAAGATCTTTGACAAAGATGAAGTGTTAGTTCGCTTAAAGCCAGAACCATCTTTGATCAAGGTGTTTAATCATGGATTGACAAATATTACAGGAGTTATAATCGTTAAAAAGAAGAAAACATTCTTTTATAGCGATTTAGATTTACACTGTTCAATTCGTGTGGTCAATGAAAAAGAATTTAGTTTTAAAAAACGCACAAAAGTTGTATGTCAAATTGTGAAGTATGCAGATCCTTTAGAAGTGAGGATTATCCAAGTTTTAGGGCATCCAGATGATGCTGGAGTGGATATTAGTGCGATGCTTACAAGTAATCAGGTTCGTCAGGTATTTAATGGAAAGATTGTAAAAGAGTGTAAAAGAATTCCTGCTAAAGTACAAAAGGATGAACTTGATAATCGTAAAGATTTAAGAAACTTATTAACTGTCACAATTGATGGGGACGATGCCAAGGATTTTGATGATGCGATTTCAATTGTGAAAAATGAAAAGGGATATGTATTATATGTACATATTGCCGATGTTTCTCATTATGTAAAAGAAAATAGTGCTCTTGATCAAGAAGCGTACTTAAGAGGAAACTCAATCTATGTATGTGATCGTGTAGTGCCTATGCTTCCATTTGATTTAAGTAATGGGATTTGTTCATTAAATCCAAATGTGGATCGATTGACAATAACTTGTGCTATGCAAGTGGATGAAAAGGGAAATTTAATGACTTACAATGTTTTTCCAAGTGTGATCCATTCCGACAAGCGTTGTACATATAAAAAGGTAAATGCTTGTTTAGCTGGGGATGAAACGATATTGGAAGAGTATTCAGAAGTGAAAGATTTATTGTTTACTTTAGAGTCTTTAGCTAAATTATTAAAGAAACAATCGCATAATCGTGGATGTATTGATTTTAATACAAAAGAGGCAAAGATCATTATGGATAAAAATGGTTATCCCGTAGATGTAACAGTTTTAGAACGTGGTTTTGCCGAACAAATGATTGAAGAATGTATGATTTTAGCCAATGTTTGTGTGGCTCACCATATGCATGTCAATAAAATTCCAAGTATGTATCGTGTACATGAAAATCCAGATCCTAAAAAAGTGGCTACGATTTGTACGGTTGCGAATTCTTTACGTATTCCATTTGATTTTTATCCTGATGAAGTCAATGCGAGCCAAATTCAAAAATTCTTAGAATCGATTCAAGATGATAATGCATATGAAGTCTTGTCTATGGTTTCTTTACGTTCTATGCAGAAGGCTCGTTATGATGCGCATTGTTTAGGTCACTTTGGTTTGGCCTTAGAAGAGTATTGTCATTTCACAAGTCCGATTCGTCGTTATTCCGATTTAGTTGTACACCGCATGTTGCATGCGTATTGTTTTAATGAACAAAAGCGTACACCATCAAATGATGAAAAGAAAATAGAAAAACAGGCTTTCCATATTTCTGAAAAAGAAAGAGATGCGATCATGATGGAAAGAATGGTTAATGACTATAAGAAGGCACAGTTCATGGAAAAAAGAATTGGTCAAGTTTTTGAAGGAACCATTGTCGGTGTTATGAGCTTTGGTTTCTTTGTAGAAATGGATAATACAGTGGAAGGTCTTGTTCCAGTTCATACATTGGCTAATGACTTCTACGATTATGATGAGGATACAATGACTTTAAAGGGACAAACACATGGTAAAGTATTCCAAATGGGAATGCGAGTACGTGTTGTTTGTACGGATGTTCAAAGAGAAAAAGGGCAAGTGACATTTAGTTTGTTAGAAAGAAAAAATTATGATTAAGGGAATTCATCATGTCGCATTTAAATGTGAGACACAAGAACAATATGATGAAATGATTTATTTCTATCATGAATTATTAGAACTTCCAATATTAAGAAAGTGGAATACAGGCATTCATTTGGATTGTTTTAATAGTTGTATTGAAATCTTTTTAGATGGTACAAAACCAGTCGTTGAAGGATGTATTCGTCATTTTGCACTGAGCACGGATCATGTGGATAAAATTGTCGAAAGAGTTCGTAATGCTGGTTATACAGTGAGTGTAGAACCAAAAGATGTAGATATGCAAACAGATCCTGTATTTCCAATTCGTGTGGCTTTTATTGAGGGTCCGCTTCATGAATCTATCGAATTATTTTGCGAAAAGGCATAATTGGTAGGTTTTCTGTCCAAGTTGGTACTTGATTTGCACTTAATATTTTCTTTGTTAGAATGGAATCAGTTAAACAAAGGAGTGATTGAGATGAATCAAGTTCAAGGCGTAAAAGTAAATACAAATTTCAATCTTTTCTTTGTGCATATGTAAACTGGGGTGAACGATCATTCCAGTTTTTCTGTGATTTCAAGAGCAATAATGATGAGGAGGATGATTGAAATGGATCAGAATTTTAATAAGGTATTTTGGGATGCATGTGCGAATGGAGATTTCCCAATGGTTTGTTCTCAAATCAAAGCAGGAGCGGATGTAAACTATCAGAATGGTGATGGACGTACTGCATTGATGCGTGCAAGTAAACGTGATCGTAAAGATGTTGTTCAGGTTTTACTTGATAATGGGGCAGATGTGAATATTTCAGATAATAAAGGGAAAACAGCTTTAATGACAGCTGCAAAAAAAGGCAATAAAACAATCTTAAAGGCTTTGATTGATGCAGGTGCAGATGTAAATGCCAAAGATGACAGAGGACGTACAGCTTTAATGCGTGCTTGTCTATTAGGACAAGATCGTTGTGTTGAAGTATTATTAGATGCTGGGGCAAAAATCAATGATCAAGATGAAGTAGGTCGTAGTGCTTTAATGGAAGCTTGTATTGCGTTTAAACGTGACACAATTCACTTATTGCTTGAAAGAAACGCAGATGTAAACTTATTTGATAATAATGGTGTAACTGCATTGATGCGTGCAGCTTATGGAGGATATCCAAGCTTAGTAGAAAAATTATTGGCATATGGTGCTGATAAAGATATGACGGATAAACAAGGTCGCGTTGCATTAGATTATGTTCGTGAACACTGTAGAGCTCAATTAGAGCCGATCTTAAGATGAGGTTAAGCGTATGAGAGATTATCAGAGTTTTGAAGTACGTAACGTAAGTGTAATCGGACATAGTGGAGCTGGAAAAACAAGTGTTCTAGAAGCTATGTTGTATTATACAAAGGCAACAGATCGTTTTGGTAAAACGACAGAAGGAAGTTCAATGATTGATTTCGATACGGAAGAAATTCGTCGTGGACTATCTGTTTATTCAACAATCGTTCCAATTGAATGGGAAGATAGTAAAATCAATTTCATCGACACACCAGGTTACTTAGACTTTGTTGGTGAAAAACAAGGTGGTTTTTCGGTAGGTGATTCAAGTTTGATTGTCGTGAATGCCAAAGAACCTTTACAATCAGGAACTAAATTGGCTTATAAACAAGCCGTTGCTGAAAAGAAACCTACAATCTTCTTCATCAATAAGTTAGATGAAGAACACACAAGCTTTGATGCAAGCTATCAAGCATTGCGTGAAGAATTTGGTAAGAGCGTTATTCCATTTGAAATGCCAATTGTTGAAGATGGAAAGATCATTGGATCTGTCAATATCATCAAAAATAAAGCTTGGTATTATAGTCCAGAATTAGCGGATAAACCTTGTCCAGTACCTGAATCTATGCAAGAAGAAGTAGCTCTTTATAAAGATCAGATTGCCGAAGCCGTAGCAATGGGTGACGATGAATTAATGGAAAAATTCTTCTCAGGTGAAGAATTTAGTGATGCGGAATTAAAACGTGGTGTGCGTATTGGTGTACGTAATGGAGAAATTTGTCCAGTATATTCTGGTAGTGCAGTCAATTCAATTGGTATTCAACGTTTGATGGATTTAATTGTTGATTATTTCCCAACATATTCAGAAAGAGGTATGTACACAGCTACAACTCCAAATGGTGTTAAAGTTGAATTGTTGACAAGTGAAACTGAAGTCTTAACAGCCCAAGTATTTAAAACAATCGTAGACCCATTTGTTGGAAGAATTAGTTATGTAAAAGTATTGAGTGGTGTACTTGCAGCTGATAGTACAGTTGTGAATGCCAATAATGGTAAACCTGAAAAAATCAGTCAAATCTATATCGTTAAAGGTAAACACCAGACAGCGGCTGGTAAATTGTTTACTGGAGATATTGGTGCTTTAGTAAAACTACAAAATACTAGAACAAACGATACATTGTGTGATAAAGGCAAATTGTTGATGGCCGATCCAATCGTATTCGATACTCCAATGTATGGACAGGCTGTTGTTCCTAAGACTAAAAATGATGAGGATCGTTTATCAAATGGACTTGCTCGTTTACAGGAAGAAGATTCAACATTTAAAGTTGTAAACAATCCAGAAACAAAAGAAACGGTGATCTATGGTATTGGTGATCAGCACTTGGATGTGATTGTGAATAAATTGAATTCTAAGTTTAAAGCGGAAGTTGTATTAAGTGATCCAAAAATCACATATCGTGAAACAATCACAAAGACAGCTGTTGGTGAAGGTCGTCATAAAAAACAATCAGGTGGACATGGCCAATTTGGACATGTATTTGTTGAATTCAGCCCAAATCCTGATGAAGAAGAAATGGTATTCGCAGAAAAGGTATTTGGTGGAGCTGTTCCTAAACAATACTTCCCAGCTGTAGAAACTGGACTTCGTGAATGCTGCCAAAAAGGTCCTTTAGCTGGATATAAGATGGTAAATGTGAAGACAACATTATTAGATGGTAAATATCATGATGTTGACTCAAGTGAAATGGCATTTAAGATGGCGGCTCACTTAGCTTATAAAGATGCGATGACAAAAGTTCGTCCAATCTTATTAGAACCAATCATGAATGTTAAGATTCGTGTACCAGATGAATTTACAGGTGCTGTCATTGGTGATTTGAATAAACGTAGAGGTTCAATCATGGGTATGACTCCAGTGGATTCAGATCAAGAAATTGATGCACAAGTTCCAATGGCAAATATGTCTAGATATTGTGTTGAATTAAGAAGTATGACAACTGGTTTAGGTACTTATACAATGGAAATGGACCGATATGATCCAGTACCAGAACCTTATGCTTCAAGAGTGATTGAAGAGAGCAAGAAAGAAAAAGAATAGGACATATTGAAAAGGTAGCGAGAAATCGTTGCCTTTTTGATTTTCACCATTTATAATACATAAAGTAATTACATAAGGTAATTAAATAGAAAGGATCTACTTATGACGAGTGATAAAATTAAAGAAGTAATGGATGCTTGCTATATGGCAAAAAGAGTCCGTGATATGCTTCCATCACTTCCTGGAGGTGTAACTTCTTCGCATATTCATTATTTAGATACGATTCGGCAATTGGAAAGTATGAAAGGCAAAGTAAAGGTAAGTGATATTAGTGATGTGTTAGGTCTTCCTAGACCAAGTGTTACTAAAACAATCAAGGATATGGAGAATCTAGGATTTGTCAAAAAAATGACGACAAAAGAAGATGGAAGAATTGTTTTTATTCAATTGAGTGATTCAGGCAAATCTTTGATTGATAAATATGTAGATGAATACTTTACGTCATTATCAAAAGATTTAAGTGATATAACGGATGAAAAAGCCGATATTATGATTGAAGTTCTTGAAAAAATGTATGCAGTCATGAGTAAAAGGAAGGTATAGATGGATTTTACGCAAGGAAATATTTTAAAAAAACTGATTCGATTCATGATTCCAATTCTTGGAGCACTTATATTACAGGCTGCTTATGGAGCTGTGGATTTATTGGTTGTTGGAAGGTTTGGTTCAACAGCTGGGCTTTCGGCTGTTTCTACTGGTAGTCAAATACTAAATTTAGTCACATTTGTGATTACACAACTCGCAATGGGAATCACTGTGTTGATTGCTCGATACATCGGAGAAAAATCAACCAATCTAATTGGACAATTGTTAGGTGGGGCTACAGTTGTTTTCTCTATTGAACTAACACACTCTTACGAGTGTGGGCTTTTTTTATAAAGCCTAGTTCTCTCCTGTTTCTTATTCTATCATAGTTTTGTCTTTATTTTTGAAAGGATGTGTTGTTATGAATAAAGATGAAGCTTTAAACAAATTTACTTTTATGATGGAATATAGAAATCTTTCATCAAATACCATTCAGATGTATCAATGGTATCTTTCTCAAATGTTTGATTTTTACCAATTGGAAGATGTATCTAACCTTGATACTTTAATGGTACAGAACTATGTCGTCCATATGAAACAAACTTATGCTCCTGCTTCTTTAAATGCAATTGTCAGTGCTATCCGTTACTTCTTTGATGTTGTTTTAGGAACTCCATTATCCAGAAGACAGTTCCCTAACATTTTATATGATCCTGTAGAAATTACTGTTTTTACAGAAGAACAGATTCATTTGTTACTCGATACAAAAGATGTACGACTTCGTGTTTTTCTACTTCTTGGTTTGGATGCTGGCCTTAGAGTTGGTGAAGTGGCTCGTTTAAAAGTAAGCGACATCGATTCTAAAAATATGTTGCTTTATATTCGAAATTCAAAGCGTGGTAAATCTCGCAAAGTACCTTTATCCAATGCGTTATTAAATGCTCTTCGCAAATATTGGATTGTTTATAGACCAGATAAGAATGGCTATTTATTTCCGGCTGGTCATTCTTATTCCAAAAATCCATACATCAATCAGAATTACATCAACGAACTTTTTAGGAAACATATTAAACAAT
>NZ_QSPK01000024.1 GCF_003436425.1 Eubacterium sp. TM05-53 | reverse complement strand
CTTTTTTTATAAATTTTTAATGATTTCGTCTGTGAACTGTTCTGTTGTTGCGCTACCACCAAGATCGGGTGTTAATACACAATGTTCTTCAAACACTTTATTTAAAGCTTTTCGGATTTTATTAGAAACGGCATCTTGATGTAAATCATCTAACATCATACAAGCTGACAATAATAAAGCACTTGGATTGGCAATGTGTTTGCCTGCAATATCAGGAGCACTGCCATGTACAGCTTCATACATCGCATATTCATCACCTTTATTACAGCTAGGAAGTAATCCTAAACCACCAATTAATCCACTCGTTAAATCGGAAACGATATCTCCATAAAGATTTGGCATGACCATCACATCAAATTGTTCGGGATGCATAACCAACTGCATACAAGTGTTATCTACAATCAAAGAATTGGCTTCAATTTGAGGATAGTCCTTGGCAATATCTTCAAATATGTGAAGGAATAAACCATCACTCATTTTTAAGATGTTCGCTTTATGTACACAAGTTAATTTTTTACGATTGTGCTTAACACAATATTCAAAAGCAGCCTTGATAATTCTTGTGCTCGCTTTTTTTGTGATGATTTTATATGCATATACCGTATTCTCATCAATCTGTTCTTCTTTTCCTACATATAGATCTTCTGTGTTTTCTCTAAAAGTTACGATATCTACATTTTCAAAACGCGTAGGAATACAAGGGTTCGATTTAGCAGGGCGAATATTTGCCCATAAATCATATTTGTTTCTCAAAGTGACATTCAATGAACGAAAACCTTTACCAACTGGTGTTGTGATGGGAGACTTCAATAAGATTTTATTCTTTTCGTAAGATTCAAACGCTTTTTCTGGAATGTACTCTCCTGTTTCTTCATATACCTTAGCACCTACATTAAAGAATTCATATTCTAAATCTGCACCTGCAGCATTCAACACTTTGATTACCGCATCTGTAATTTCTGGGCCAATTCCGTCCCCTTTAAAAACTGTTATTGTAGTCATTCATTTTCCTCCATTTCTCCTACATATACATTGGCAGGTCGTATTAATTTTCTGTTTGATTGACGATTCTCCAAATGATGGCTGACCCATCCGGCTGTACGACTAATCGCAAATAGTGGTGTAAACAAGTCGTTTTCAATCCCCAGCAATGAATAAACATTGCCAGAATAATAATCCACATTAGCACATACTTCGATGCCTTTTCTTTCTTTCATGACTTCAATCGCAACTTTTTCAAACATATGGATACAATTGTAGATATCTTCTTGACCTTTTGATTTTGCGAGCCTTTCACATTGTTGCTGAATCAATAATGCACGTGGATCACTCTTTGTATAAATCGCATGTCCAATTCCATAAATTAATCCGCTGTGATCAAAAAAGTCTTTATCCAATAAACGATTCGCAACTTTTTTAAGAGTGGATTCATCTGTTGTAAATCCAACCTCATGGAAGATAGCTTTAAACATATTGGTCACTTTACAGTTGGCACCACCATGCTTAGGTCCTTTTAAAGAACCAATGGCAGCCGAAATACAAGAGTAAATATCCGTTCCTGTACTTGAAATTACGACATTGGCAAAAGTAGAGTTGTTTCCTCCACCATGATCAGCATGAACCATTAATAAAGTATCTAAGATTTTTGCTTCTTCAAAAGTATATTGATCATTGCCTCTAGCCATGCATAAGATGTTTTCGGCAAAGCTTTTATTAGGATAAGGATAGGATTTAAAAACTTTGTTGCGGGCATATGAAAATGTGAAAAGTGGGATACTCGCTAGAATGTTTAATCCTTTCATCATTCGTTCTTCCAAGTCATCTGTATCTGCACTTGGATCTTTTGCGTATAACTTCAATACTTCAATTTGAAGTGCATTTAGTATGTTTGGTGTTTCATACTGTAAGTCTACAGGCCCCATTTTAAAGTTCAATAAATAATCTTTAAATTCTTGTAACTGTTCTTTTGTTGGTAATGTGCCAAAAATCAAAAGGAATGCGACTTCTTCAAACCCAAAAATACGATCTTTGGGTTGTTTGTCAACTAAGTAATTGATGGGATACCCCCTGTAAATCAATTGTCCATCAATGTTGTATTTCTTTTCATGAACAATTTTATATCCAATAACATCACAAATTTTAGTCAGACCCACTTTAACGCCCGTACCATTATCGTTTCTAAGACCAGCCTTTACACGATATCTAGAGTATAAGGAAGAGTCGATATAATTGAGTTCTTCATTTGCTTGATAGATTTCTTTAAGTGTCTTCACTTTCTGAAACCTCCTTTCATGTGTTTCATATTATAACATAAACTTTCATTTTGTTACATTTTTTGTTATAATTCCAAACGGAGGATATTGTCTATGCAAAATTTAACGTATAAGATTCTAGAAAAACATTTATTAAAAGGGAAATTAGAAGCGGGCCAACCGATTGAAATCAAAATGGATCAGACCCTAACGCAAGATGCCACAGGAACTATGGCTTATATGCAGTTTGAGGCTATGGGCGTTAAACAAGTAAAAACAGAATTATCTGTCAGCTATGTGGATCACAACACACTACAGAATGGATTTATGAATGCAGATGACCATGCTTATCTTCAAAGTGTGGCTAGTAAATATGGAATTTATTTTTCAAAACCCGGAAATGGAATTTGTCACCAAGTTCATCTAGAACGTTTTGCCAAACCAGGAAAGACATTGATTGGTTCCGATTCACATACACCAACATCTTCCGCTATGGGATGTATCGCCATTGGTGCTGGAGGATTGGACGTTGCCAAAGCTATGGCAGGAATTGGTTACCGTTTAACATGTCCAAAAGTAGTCGAAGTAAAATTAACGGGTACTTTAGCGCATGGTGTTTCTAGTAAAGATATTATTTTAAAATTGTTGGAATTATTAAGTGTAAAAGGCGGAGTTGGAAAAGTATTTGAGTATACCGGAGAAGGCGTTAAAAACTTAAGTGTCTACCAAAGAGCTACCATTACAAATATGGGAGCAGAACTTGGTGCAACTACGTCTATTTTTCCAAGTGATGAAGTTACTCGTGAATTCTTGAAGCGCCAACAAAGAGAATCAGACTATATTGCGTTAAGTGCAGACGAAGGTTGTCATTATGACGAAACTGTTGAAATCAATCTTGATGAGCTTGTCCCATTGGCTGCATGCCCAAATTCACCAGATGCTATAAAAAATGTGTCTGAACTAGCTGGAATGAAAGTGGACCAAGTTGCGATTGGATCATGCACTAACTCAGGTTATGAAGATTTAATGAAAGCCGCAGCCATTTTAAAAGGCAAGAAGATTGCCCATAATGTGAGTCTTGTTGTTTCACCAGGATCTAGACAAGTTTTAATGAAATTAATTGAAAATGGAACACTTGCGACATTTGTATCTTGTGGAGCAAGAATTCTAGAATGTACATGTGGACCATGTATTGGTATGGGACAAAGTCCCAAGAGTGATGCCGTAAGTTTACGTACGTTTAACCGTAACTTTTATGGTCGAAGCGGTACATTAAGTGCAGGCATTTATTTAGTATCACCAGAAGTAGCTGCAGCCAGTGCAATTACGGGAGTCATCACAGACCCAACTACTTTAGAATATGCTGATGAATTTGAAAAAGAACAAAGCTATATCGACGATTCATTGATTTATGCCCCAAGCAAAGATCCAGAAAATGTTGAAATTGTTTGTGGACCAAATATTAAACCACTACCAGTAAATACACCGATGGATTCAACAATCGATAAAAAAGTTGTCATCAAATTACCAGACAATATCACAACCGATCACATTGCGCCAGCTGGAGCCAAGGTTTTACCGTATCGTTCAAATATTGAAAAGTTATCCACATTCGTATTTGAAAATAATAAACCTCATTTCGATGAAGTATGTAAAGAAAACAATGGTGGAATTATTGTAGCCGGAGAAAATTATGGACAAGGCTCAAGTAGAGAACATGCCGCGCTTGCACCTATGTATTTAGGCGTTAAAGCTGTTTTGACAAAATCATTTGCCCGTATTCACTTGGCTAACTTAGTCAACTTTGGCTTGTTGCCATTGGTATTTACAGATAAATCTGACTACGATAAAATCGACGAAATGGATGAATTAAAGATTGAAAATGTGAATTCTTTATATGATTCATTAGATCTTGTCGTTGAAAATGTGACAAAGAAAGAAACATACCAAGTACATGCACCAATCAGTCAAGAAGATATTGATATTCTTATGGCAGGTGGCGCATTAAACTACATTCGTAATCAACAATAGGGACGTTTTATTAAGCGTTCCTTTTTCTTGTGATATAATAACAAGGAAATTAGGTGAGAAAATGAAAGAAAAACAGGAACAAATTGTGATGCGTATTTCATTTTGGTCCGGTGTTGTATTTGCACTTGCAGAACTTATTATGGCAATCTTTTCTAAATCGCAATCTGTTTTGGCAGATACAGTCTATGATTCAACGGAACTTGTCGTGATTGGATTAACAATTTATATTATTCCTTTATTCTATAAGCCCGTAACGGAAAAACATCCCTTTGGATATGCACAACTTGAAAGTATTGTGATTCTTTTAAAAGGATTTATGTTTATTGCGGTTATGATGGTTCTGATTATGAATAATGTTCAAATCATGTTGAATGGCGGAAATGATATTGATCATATGCAGGTATCCATGTTTGAAACGATATTAACATGTTTTTCTGCACTGATTTTATTGATTTTAATGCGAATTAATAAAAAAGTAACATCACCCACCGTGGATGTAGAAATTTATGGATGGAAAATCGATGTGTTTTCAAGTATAGGTGTATCACTTGCATTTTTCTTATCTTCATTTTTAGTGCACACACCACTCTCATGTATATCCCCATATTTTGATCAAATTGTCGCAATTGTCCTTGCCTTAGGCATGATGAAAGAACCAATTCAAATGATTGGAGAGAGTTTTCGCAGTTTGATGTTGTTGAGTCCTGACGAAGAAGAAGTCACAAAAATTAAAAACATCGCATCTTCTGTATTGGATAATTATCCATATGATCCGGTGTTTTATGATATTACGACAACAGGAAGAAAAATGTGGATATCTATCTATTTCACAACACGAATTGATACGATGTCTTATACCGAGTTGGAAGTGGCCAATCGAGAATTGAAAATAGCACTTCAAAACGAATATGAAGATTGTTTTGTGGAACTTGTTCCCAATGTATTAGCGAATAAATAGGAGTGGTTTGTATGGAAAATAAAATAGAATTAGTATGCCCAGAATGCAATGAAAAGTTTAATGTTGATATTTTTACGTCAATCAACGTTCAAATGGACAAAGATATGAAAAACAGAGTGTTAAGTGGAAAACTCTTCGATATGGAATGTGCACATTGCCATTCTAAATTTCACATTCCGTATCCCGTTTTATATCATGATATGGAAAAGAAATTGTTGATTCAATTTACAGAAGAAAAAGAATTAGAACCTATTAAAAAGATATTAGATCATGCCAATGTAGGTGAAGATTATACAGTACGAATCGTAGATAATGAGCGAGACTGGATTGAGAAGATTTTGATTTCAGATAGTGGTTATGATGATCGCATTATGGAACTTTATAAACTTCTAGTACTATCTCAATATGAAGATGCCGACAATGTGAATGGTCTATATTATTGGAATATTCAAAACTTTGAAAATCCACATTATGTCATGGTGTTGGACGAAAAAGAAAGTGATAAGATGCATTTTATGCCATTTCACGAAGGCGTATATAAACAAGTAGAAGAAGTCTTCTTATCCGATATTAAACAAGATTATATAGTAGATGCTTCTTGGGCCGTTTCAAATACGAAGTAGGTGATTCAATGATTGAAAGCATTCATGCATGTGTGGATCTACTACATGTGGGATATCGCGTAAAAGATGCATATGATCCAATTATATTAAATGTGTATCATTGTTTAAAGATGGCGAATTTGAATGATGAACAATATATGTTGCACATTGATTCCGTGTTAAATAAAAGTATTCATGATTTGAATGAAACGGAAGTATATACCTATATTACATATGTGTTTGAAAAAGAAAAATATGTACCTTACTTTTTAAAGAGTGTTATTGAATCAGGGATGTTTAAAGAATTATTGTTGAGATATCTATCTTTAAAAGAATCAGATACACTTCAATGTATTAAGTTAAATCGTAACCTTTTAAGTAAGTGGCATTATGCGAGTGTTTCTGAAGAGGTGGCACAGAACTTGACAATCAGTGCCAATGGAAGAGTCTATCTAACTAGGTATATTATGTCAAAAGAAGGTGTACACGCTTTAAAAACGCAACAAGCTACAATTTCTAAAGAAGATGCCTATGCGATTTTAGAAGCGATGGCAAGTCTGGATCTAGAGTCTAAAGAAGTAGAAGAAAATGGCTGGCAATTAAGAATGTATAAAAATGTTGGTGGAAAGAATCGCTTAGTGAAGACCATTGTCCACGACGAAAAGAATCCAAAAGGCTTCAATGAATGGATTCGTTCTTTATTACCGTTTGAACATCTGTTTGTGTTTGGAGGATCTTATTACTCTTGGGAAAAGTAATGTAAAAAATTTACATTCACACTTGACATTTATTTTCATAAATACTATATTAGTTTCAAAGCAATGAAAAGAAATAGTAAAATGGTACTGCTTCAAGAGACTTTCTGGCAGGTGAAAAGAAAGAGTAAGGCTATTTGAACACGTCTTTGAGCTGTAAAGATGAAACTAAGTAGTTTTTAACGTATTCCTGGCGTTATCAGGTTTGAGGCTAATTTATTAGTAAAATAAGGTGGAACCACGTAAGTTAAACTTTCGTCCTTAGGACGGAAGTTTTTTTGTTTATAAGGAGGTTTATATGCAACAAATACAATTACCACAAGGAATGAAAGATACGATCTTGAATGAGTGTGAAAAGAAAAAATATCTACAAAATACTTTGGAAGGGATTTTTGAATCCTTTGGATATGAAGAAATTATTACACCTACGATTGAGTATTATGAAACATATGAAAATGCTTTTAAGAATATTCAAACAACAGATATGTATAAATTCTTTGATGAAAATGGAAGAATTCTAACATTAAGAACAGATATGACTGTTCCCATCGCACGTGTTTGTGCATCCAAATTTAAAGATTCAAAGCCTCCATTTCGCTATCGCTATACTTCAAATGTATTTAAAGTACGTCAAAAGTTTGCGGGCAAAAGAAGTGAAGTCACAGATTGTGGCATTGAATTGATTGGATTGGATTCAAAAAGTGATGTACAAGTCTTGTGTTGTGCTTTAGAAGTCATGAAAAACTTTAAAAATTATACACTCGAAATTGGCAATGTGCAGTTTTTTCAGGCAGCATGTAAAGTTGTTCGTTTAAGTACAGAAGAAGTCAATACACTAGCTGATTTAATTGATAAGAAAAGTATGGTCGATCTTAAAATCTATTTAGATTCTTTGTATCTTAGTGAAAAAATTGTGGACTTCTTTATGCACCTTCCATTCTTATGTGGAGATGTGAATGTATTAGATGAAGCGTATACGTATTGTTTCGATGATTCATTAAAGGATGTCTTAGATTCTATGAAAGAATGTATCCAATCTTTAAAAGAATTAGGATATTTAGAAAATGTAACCATTGATTTAGGAAAAGTTGCTCATTTGGATTACTATACCGGCATTATTTTTGAAGGATATGTTTCAGGAGTAGGAACAAGTATCCTAAGTGGCGGCCGATATGACTGTTTATTAAAGAAGTTTGGTCGCGATCTTCAAGCTTGTGGCTTTAGTGTCAAGCTAGATCCACTAATCGATCATGTCGATGTACAGCCTAAAAAGAAATATAAATTGTATTATCCGCAAGACAAACAAATTGAAGCGATGAAACAAGCCAATGAATTGAGAAAAGAAGGTATCGTTATTTTAGAACCTTCGACAAATGAATCTATTTATGTAGAGGAGGTACAAGCATGAGTTTATCGATTGCGCTCACAAAGGGACGTCTAGAAAAACAAACTGTTGCCATGTTAGAAGAACTTGGCTATGGAATAGAAGCATTAAAAGACAAGGGTCGAGCTTTAGTGTTTAAAGATTCTGTGCATGACATTCAATATTTTTTAGTGAAATCCAACGATTGTATTACCTATGTGAATCATGGTGTTGCCGATATTGGTGTTGTTGGAAAAGATACTATTTTAGAAAATGAGAATGATAACTATGAATTGTTAGATTTGAAGATTGGCAAGTGTAAATTTATTGTGGCTAGCCTACCTCAAAATCAGTTATTTTCAAAAGTAGGACACATTAAGATTGGAACCAAATATCCACGTGTAGCTAAACAATATTTTTTGTCTAAAGGTATGGATGTTGAAATTATTAAGATTGATGGATCCGTAGAATTAGCCCCTATTCTAGGTTTATGCGATGGAATCGTAGATATTATGGAAACAGGAACGACCCTAAAAGAAAATGGTTTAGTTGTGCTAGATACAGTATGTGATATTAGTGCACGTGTGATTGTGAATAAAGCAAGCTTCAAGCTAAAACACGAAGAAGTGATGAAAGTAATCAATGATTTAAGTAAGAGGGTGGATGCAGATGTTGACTAGAATTTATAAAGAAGATAAAGATACATTGAAAGAATATTTGATGTCACGAACACAAGATCTAAGTACAGATGTTTTGGTTACAGTATCAAATATTATTCAGGATGTAAAAGAAAATAAAGATGAAGCATGTTTAAAATATACTTATGAATTTGATCATGTTTCTTTAGATTCAATGGAAGTATCTCAAGAAGAATGGGATGCACAAATATTAAAATGCGATGATGCGTTTGTAGAAGCAATGAAGCTTGCGAAACAAAACATTGAAGATTTTCATAAACTTCAAAAACAAAATGGATATTTGTTGCAGAAAGAAAAGGGAATCTATTTAGGCCAAAGAGTATTGCCTCTTGAAGCCGTAGGAATCTATGTTCCAGGAGGACGTGCCCAATATCCAAGTAGCGTTTTAATGAATGCGTTACCCGCAAAAATTGCCGGTGTTCAAAATGTTGTGATGGTAACTCCACCGGATAAAAATGGAACGATTCACCCTAACATTGCGTATGCTGCAAAACTTGCCGGTGTAGATAAAATCTATAAGATTGGTGGAGCTCAAGCTATTGCTGCCTTGGCCTATGGAACACAAACCATTGATCGAGTGGATAAAATCGTGGGTCCAGGAAATATTTATGTTGCGGCAGCTAAAAAATTAGTGTATGGAACAGTCGATATTGATATGATCGCAGGGCCAAGTGAAATTTTAGTTGTTGCCGATGAAAAAGCAAATGCAGAATATGTGGCAGCCGATCTATTATCGCAAGCTGAACACGATCCGATGGCGAGTGCTATTTTATTGACAACAAGTGAAAAACTTTTGGATTTGGTGAATCAGCAGCTTTTAAAACAAAGTGCAGTTTTACCTAAAAAAGAAATTGTGGAACAATCCTTAAAGAATTATGGTAAAGCCATTGTATGTGATTCAATAGAAGAATGTATTTCCATTAGTAATGAGATTGCACCAGAACACTTAGAATTAATGATTCAGAATCCAATGGAACACCTACAAGAAGTAAAAAATGCAGGTAGTGTTTTCTTGGGCTACTACACATGTGAAAGTATTGGTGATTATTTTGGTGGAACAAACCATGTTTTACCAACGAGTGGAACAGCACGTTTTTCAAGTGCTTTATCCGTAGATAGTTTTATTAAAAAATCATCCTATTTGTATTATTCAAAACAAGCAATCGAAGCCTATGGAAAATATATTGAAACAATTGCCAGCGAAGAGCACTTACAAGCACATGCCAATGCAGCGAAAGTGAGGGTGAAATAATGCAGGGATATCAAACACACACACAAACGGGAATATTATTGAATGCCAATGAGGCTAGCCAAAATGTAGATGATAATATCAAACAAGAGATTTTAGATGCGATTTCTAATTTATCTTTAAATCGATATCCCGATACAACTTGTCATGAATTACATAGTTTATATGCCGATATTATGAATGTACCATCATCTTGGATTTTATCGGGAAATGGATCGGATCAAATGTTGGGGTTCTTGATTCAATATTATTTACAGGATAATAAAACACTGTATACATTAGCACCAGATTTTTCAATGTATGACTATTACGTAGAATTAAATCATTCAAAAATTGAAAAATTTGAAACAGCTTTAGATGGATCCTTTGATGTCGAGGCGTTCATTTCAAATGGTAAAGATAAAAAAGTGGATATGATCTTATTTTCGAATCCAAACAATCCAACGGGACATGCGATTTCTAAATCAGAAATGATTCAAATTTGCGAAGCCTTTTCGAACATTCCAGTCGTTTTTGATGAAGCTTATATGGAGTTTGGTAAAGAAAGCGCCATCGATTTATTAAAAACATATCCAATGGCATTTGTCTGTCGAACCCTATCTAAGGCATATGGACTAGCAGGAATTCGTTGTGGTTTTATGATTTCTTCACAAGTTGAAAAATTGGCTCCACTTTTTATTCCTTATGCACTTAGCAGTGTAACGCAAACGATTGCGAGTGTTGTATTAAGACATGCCGATGCATACAAGTCAAACATTGCGACAATTATTTCAGAAAGAGAAAGAATGTATCAAGAAGTGAAGGATTATAAAAAAATGAATTTCTATCCTTCAAATGCGAATTTTTTGTATGGAAGAACGGATGAAAAAGATACTTTAATGAATATGTTTAAAGAAAAGAACATCACCATTCGAAATTATGCGGATACGAGTTTTCGTATAACGATTGGAACAAGCGAAGAAAATGAAATGGTATTAGATGTTCTAAGGAGATTTGAGTATGCGAATAGCTGAAAAAAACAGGGATACAAAAGAAACAAAAATATATGAAAAGATCAACTTAGATGGAAATGGAAATAGTGATATTGATACAGGAATTGGATTTTTTGATCATATGTTGACATTGTTTGCGTTTCACTCGAATTTTGATTTGGTTGTAAAAGCTGATGGCGATCTTGAAGTGTGTGATCACCATACCATTGAAGATTGTGGTATTTTATTAGGAAAATTGTTCTTAGAAGCTTTAGGGGATAAAAAAGGAATTGCCCGCTATGGAAGTATGAATCTTCCAATGGATGAGGTTTTATGCAATGTCACATTAGATATTAGTGGACGTCCTTATTTGGTTTTTAATTGTGAATTAACACGGGAAAACATTGGAACAATGTCTTGTGAAATGGTTGAAGAATTTTTTAGAGCCTTTTGCGTGGCAACCGGTGTAACACTACATATCAATGTGTATTATGGAAAGAATGATCATCATAAAGTAGAGGCAATATTTAAAGCGTTTGGTCGTGCCTTGAAACAAGCCGTAAAAATAGAATCGGATCGTATTCCTAGTTCTAAAGGGGTAATCGAATGATTGGGATTATTGATTATGGTATGTCTAATTTATATAGCGTAAAAAATGCTTGTGACTATTTAGGCTTAGATAGTGTTGTTTCAAAAGATGTATCTATTTTATCTAAATGCGATAAATTAATTTTACCAGGCGTTGGAGCTTTTCAAGACTGCATGCACACACTCCATTCTATGGGGCTATATGATTTTATTGTTCAACAAGTAAATAAAGATGTTCCTTTGTTGGGGATTTGTCTGGGTATGCAGGCTTTGTTTGAAACAAGTGAAGAAAATGGCTTATGTGATGGTTTTGGCTTTTTAAAAGGCCATGTTTGTCACATTGAAGATACAAGTGTAAAAATTCCTCAGATTGGTTGGAATGTATTGGAAAATAATCAGCCGCAAACAATTTTTAAAGAAAATACGTATGTGTATTATGTGCATTCATATTATGCCAAAGATATGGATGATCAAGACTTAATTGGGTATTCTATGTATGGAAGTATGAAAATACCAGGTCTTGTGATGCATGATCGTATTATGGGATGTCAGTTTCATCCTGAAAAAAGTGGGGAAGATGGATTAAAAATATTGGAATATTTTGGAAAGGAGTTCTAAATGATTGTATTACCTGCAATAGATATATTAGATGGAAAACCCGTTCGTTTATACCAAGGGGATTATGACCAATCCAAATGTGTAGCGGATGATGTCCTTGTCTGTGCTAAAAATTTTGAAGCCGCAAATGCTAGCTATTTACATGTTGTAGATTTAAATGGGGCAAAAGAGGGAAGCCGTGTTAATGCGGATTTGATTTGTGAAATTGTGAAGACATGCGATATACCTGTTGAAGTAGGTGGAGGCATTCGTACGATGTCCGCTATTGATTTTTATATAGAAAATGGGGTTTCAAGAGTTATTCTAGGAACTTCAGCTATTCAAAATATAGATTTATTAAAAGATGCAGTTTCAAAATATGGTTCTAAGATTGCGGTCGGACTGGATTGTAAAGATGGATATGTATGTACGTCTGGCTGGCTAGAAACGAGCAAAGAATATTATTTGGATTTTGCGAAAAGAATGGAACAGATTGGTGTCAAGACATTAATTTGTACGGATATTTCAAAGGATGGAACGTTACAAGGCCCAAACTTTGAGATGTTAGAAGCACTTAAAAATCATGTATCATGTAACTTGATTGCTTCTGGTGGTGTTCGTGATTTATCACATATTCAAAAATGTAAAGACTTAGGGCTATATGGTGTTATTGCGGGTAAGGCTATTTATGAAAAGACGTTAGATTTGAAAGAGGCGCTAAGCATATGTTGACGAAAAGAATTATACCTTGTTTAGATGTAAAAGATGGAAATGTTGTGAAAGGAATCCACTTTTTGGGTTTAAAAGAAGTGGGAGATCCTGTAGCTTTGGCAAAGAAATATTATTTAGATGGAGCCGATGAATTAGTCTTTTTGGATATTAGTGCTACAGTCGAAAAAAGAAAAACAATGGTTGATATTGTAAAGAAGGTCGCAAAAGAAATCTATATTCCTTTTACAGTTGGTGGAGGTATTTCAACGATTGAAGATGTTCGTGCTATGTTGATGGCAGGAGCCGATAAAGTAAGCTTAAATAGTGCTGCAATTCGTAATCCAGACTTAATCAAAGAAGCCAGTAAGCGTTTTGGAAACCAATGTATTGTACTTGCGGTGGATGCTAAGCGAAGAAAAGATGGTTCGGGATGGAACGTCTATATTGAAGGTGGAAGAAAAGATACGGGAATCGATTGTATTGAATGGATCTTAAAAGGTGTATCGTTAGGTGCTGGAGAAATCTTATTAACGAGTATGGATGCGGATGGCACTAAGGATGGTTTTGATTTAGCCTTGTATGAGGCTGTATCTAAAGTGGTTCAAGTTCCTGTAATTGCATCTGGCGGATGTGGAAAGATGGATGACTTTGTGGATGCATTAAAAGTGAGTGATGCGGCTTTAGCAGCTAGTATTTTTCATTATGAAGAATCGAATGTTCAAAATGTGAAAAAGTATTTAAAAGAAAAAGGAGTGGCAGTTCGTATATGATGCGATTGGATTTTGAGAAACAAAATGGCTTGATTCCTTGTATTGTGCAGGATGTAGATACAAAAAAAGTATTGATGTTGGCATATATGAATGAAGAATCTTACAAAAAAACAATAGAGACAAAATTGGCTACGTATTATTCTCGATCAAGACAAAGCTTATGGGTCAAAGGCGAAACAAGTGGACATTATCAACATGTACAGGCAATTCGCATCGATTGTGATCAAGATACAATTTTATTAGAGGTCAAACAAGTGGGTGCAGCTTGTCATACGGGACATTATTCTTGTTTTTATAGAGATGAAAATGGAGATTGTGTAGATGAGTGAATTTGTTGATTTATATGATAGAAATCGAAAACTTTTAAATCGCGTGGTAGATCGCAGCACGTATGTATTTCAGCCTGGAGAATTCATGATGTATGTTTTGGCTATCTTAGAAAACGAAGAAGGAAAATTCTTAGTTACACAAAGGGCCTTAGATAAAAAATGGGCAGCTAGAGGCTGGGAAATGCCTGGTGGCGGTGCTAAGAGTGAAGAATCTAGCTTAGATGCGATCAAGCGTGAGGTAAAAGAAGAAACGGGACTGGATGTAGTAAATGGGTGCGTTGTCTATTCTTACTTTAATGAAGATCCAAAAAGGCATGATAATTATTTTGTGGATATTTATCATTTTAAGTTTGATTTTCAATTAAGTGATGTAACCTTAAATATTCGTGAAAGTATTGATTGTAGGTGTGTGAGTCTAGATGAATTGGTTGCGATGAATAACGAAGATGAATTTTTACATTTTGAAAGAATTATGAAGGCTTTACAACAGAAAAAATAGGACTAAAATATATATGTAAGTTCTATGACTGAAACACTACCGACTACTTCCTTTATAGGTCATAGACTGACAAATGGGTAAGCTTGCTTACCCTTTTTATATGTGCTATTATTTAGATGGCAGTGTGATGAGCTGCCAAAGGGACATGCAGAGCGTGGTAAACTCTGCGAAGGAAAAGTGGATTAGAGGGTATAGATAAAATGTGGTGGTTTTATCTATACAGAATTTTGTTTGTTAAGAAGAGCATAATAATATAATGGATACAAACAAAATTCATTGTAATATTTATATGAGGATATAAATATTGCGAAAAGCGGTTTAAGGAAGTGATGAAAGCCTTAAACCTCTTTTTTTTGGAGGACATATGAAAATTTCAAATTATTTTGCGAAAGAAAAAATGGAGGATGCATTATTCATTCAAACATTTATAGAAAAATTGAATGATTTAACGGATGAAGATATTTGTTGGGCTAATTCCGATTTAAATGAAGATAATGAGAATGTTCAATCTTTATTGATGGAAATGGTGCTTTCTTTTTATGCGACAGATTTAGTAGATATGAAAGATTATGAGACGTATCTAGTAGATAAAGAATATCAATCTATGTCATTTAAAGAGCTTCAGGCATCATTGATTCAATTATTTCATAATGATAGAGTGCATCCAGATAGTCTGATTCACAATGGAATTGGGAAAAAAGAATTGGTAAAAATATTAGTAGAAATGAAAAAGCGTATGAGTCATTAGTGCATCCAAGTTTGAGGACTTGGATGTTTTCTTTATACGTTGTATAATTGAAAAGATGGAAAAGGAGCGTTTTGTATGAATTCAAAAAGTCCAATAGGTGTTTTTGATTCGGGATTAGGTGGAATTAGTGTTTTACATACGATGCATAGTTTACTTCCTAATGAAAATCTGATTTATTTGGGAGATAGTAAATATAATCCTTATGGAACAAAGACAAAAGAAGAAATCACAAAGCGTTGTGTTGCGATATGTGATGAATTGATATCTCATGATGTAAAGGCAATTGTCATTGCGTGCAATACGGCAACGAGTGCTTGTGTTAAGCTTCTAAGAGAAAAGTATGATGTGGATATTATTGGTATGGAACCGGCGTTAAAGGTGGCATGCGATCGAGGTGAACATCAGCGTATTGCGGTATGGGCAACTCAACTTACTTTATCAGAAAAGAAGTTTGCGGATTTGATGAATCGATTTAAGGATGAACATCATATTATAAAGGTGCCTTGTCCAGAACTTGTAAGGATGGTTGAAGACAATAAACTTGATGATGCCAATCTTGTAGAGTCTTGCTTGAAAGAATATTTAGAAGCGAGTGACTACAAAAATCTAGATAGTATTGTATTAGGCTGTACGCATTTTCCTTTTTATACGAAACATTTGGAAAAGCTTTGTCCTAATGTTCATATTATTGAAGGAAGTGTGGGCACGACTTTACATACAAAAGATTTGTTGGAACAAAAAGGTTTGTTGAATACAAGTTGTGAAGAAGGTCAAATCACATGGATGAATACGATGGATTCAAAAATTGAATTGTCAAAATGCTTATTTAAAAAATTGGAGGTAGAGTTATGAGTGAAGTAGTTTGGAATACATATTCAAAAGAAGAATTTGATGATGTAATGAAATTTAGCGATGGATATATTGATTTCTTATCCGATTCTAAAACGGAAAGAGCTTGTGTAAAAAATGCGATTGAATTAGCGAAATCTTATGGCTATCGTGATATTAAAGAGGTTATTGAAAATAAAGAGATTTTAAAAGCACAAGACAAAGTGTATGTAAATATGATGAATAAGTCGATTGCGTTAATGCACATTGGTTCAAATCCATTGGAAAATGGTATGAACATTTTAGGTGCTCATATTGATAGTCCTCGTTTGGATCTTAAACAAAATCCATTGTATGAAGATGGAAACATTGCTTATTTGGATACACACTATTATGGTGGTGTTAAAAAGTATCAATGGGTGACTTTGCCTTTGGCAATTCATGGTGTTGTTTGTTTGAAAGATGGAACAACTGTAGATGTAGCAATTGGAGATAAAGAAAGTGATCCAGTATTTGTGATTAGTGATTTATTGATTCATTTAAGTGCAGATCAATTACAGAAAAAGGCAAATGAAGTGATTGCCGGTGAAGATTTAAATGTAACTGTTGGATCTATTCCTTTAGAAAATGAAGAGAAAGATGCAGTAAAGGCCAATGTTGCTAAAATTTTAAAATCAACATATGGCATTGAAGAAGAAGACTTCATTTCTGCTGAATTAGAAGTTGTTCCTGCAGGACGTGCTAGAAGCTGTGGATTTGATTCAAGTATGGTATTAGGTTATGGACATGATGATCGTATTTGTGCTTATACAAGTTTAATGGCTCAATTAGAAGCAGAAAATGTAAAACGTACTGCCGTTTGTTTATTAGTGGATAAAGAAGAAGTTGGATCTCAAGGTGCGACTGGTATGCACTCTATGTTCTTTGAAAACTTTGTTGCAGAAGTTATGGATCGTATGGGTGATTATTCGGCATTAAGTGTGAAACGTGCAATGATGAATTCAATCATGTTGTCAAGTGATGTAAGTGCTGCACATGATCCAATTTACGCTTCAGCATCAAGTCCAAGAAATCAAGCTGAATTTGGTAAAGGTATCGTATTCAACAAATATACAGGAGCTCGTGGAAAGAGCGGATGTAACGATGCGAATGCAGAATATATCGCATTGATTCGTCGTATTATGGATGGTCACAATGTAGCTTGGCAAACAAGTGAACTAGGAAAAGTAGACCAAGGCGGTGGAGGAACAATCGCTTATATTTTGGCTAATTATGGAATGCAAGTCATTGACTGTGGTGTAGCTTTACATAATATGCATGCGCCTTTTGAATTGGCAAGTAAAGCTGATATCTATGAAGCGAAAAAAGGATATGCAGCATTCTTGACTTATGAAGGATAATTTATGGAACCAGTAACTTTGATTGCGACGGATTTAGATGGAACGTTTTTGAATTCAAAAAAGCAAGTATCGGATATCAATCGTGAAGCAATATCAAAATTGAAAAATTACGGTATTTTATTTGGTATCGCATCTGGACGTCCGGTAGAGACAGTTCGTGCGATGTTGAAAAAATGGGAAATTGAAGATAGTGTTAGTTTCATCATGGGAATGAATGGTGGCGTTGTATATGATTTAAGACAACGTACCAAAGAAGAATATCATGTTCTTGATGGTGAGGTCGTTTTGGACGTAATTCATTTTTTCGAAGATTTAGATGTTGATTTCTGGATCTTAGAGGGTGCAACACGTTATACAAATCGTACAAGTATTGAAACGCAGGAACATGCACGTATTTTTGGTGAAACAGAAATTGAAATTGATCTTGAACCATATCTAGAGAATAATACATGCAACAAGCTGATTATTCATTGTGATAAAGAGTATATGCCGATTGTATTAGAACGTGCTAGACAATATAAGAATGAGGCTTGTGTGGGTTTCTTAACGGCCGATAACTTATTCGAATATGTAGATCCTAGAATCAATAAAGGATATGGGATTGAAAAGGTAGCTAAGCATTTTGGTGTCAAACTTGAAAACTGTGTGGCTTTTGGGGATGAACAAAACGATAAGGAAATGCTTGAAAAAGTCGGTATGGGTGTATGTATGAAAAATGGCTCACAGGATGTTAAAGAATGCAGTGCATTTGTCAGTCCTTATACAAATGATGAAAGTGCAGTGGGTCGTTTTATTGAGGAGAATGTTTTTAAGGAGGAAATGGATGTCATACTTTGATGATGTATATTGTGGATTATGCAAAGATATCTTAGAAAATGGAGTTCAAGTACATAATCGTACTGGCATTGATACAGTTAAAGTTCCAAGTGCACATTTTCATTTAGATCTATCTAAAGAATTTCCTATTTTGACGACAAAACAGTTATTTATTCGTCAAGCAGTTACAGAAATGCTTTGGATCTATCAGGCTCAAAGTAATGATGTTAGATGGCTTCAAGAAAGAAATGTTCATATCTGGGATAAATGGGAAATCAATGAAGATGGGGACTGGATTGATGAGAATACGGGAAAAGTATTAAAACATTTTGATCCAAGTTTTGCCCATACCATTGGTACGGCTTATGGATATATTGTAAAAAAATATGATTTGATGAATAAATTATTGAATTCATTAAAAAATGATAAGGAAGATCGCAGACGTGTTATCTCATTATGGCAGGATAGCGAATTAGATACGGCTGTACTTCCTAGTTGTGTATGGAGTTCAGAATGGGATGTAACGGATGGAAAGTTAAATATTTGGGTACACCAAAGAAGTTGTGATGTTCCATTAGGATTGCCATTTAATGTTACTCAATATGCAGTTTTATTGATGATGGTTGCTCAGGTGACTGGACTTGAGCCAGGTACGATCAATTGGTCAATCAAAGATGCACATATTTATGTGAATCAAATTGATGGAATCAAAGAACAATTGAATCGTTATGAAACAAAAGGTTCATTGCCTGCACCTAAGTTGTGGTTGAATCCGGATATTCGAGATTTCTATGCGTTTGATCCAAAGAATGATGTGAAGCTGATTGGCTATGAGCACATGGGAAAAATTAGTTTCCCTTTAGTACAATAGGAGAATTATGAAATTAACATTGATTGCGGCGATTGGTAAAAATCGTGAATTAGGAAAAAACAATGATATGATTTGGCATTTGCCTCAGGATTTGAAGTTTTTTCGTAAGCAGACTTCGGGACATACAATTGTGATGGGAAGAAAAACATTTGAAAGTCTTCCAGGTATGTTACCTAAACGTCATCATGTCGTGATTTCGCGTTCGTGTTCAGATTTAGGTGAAGGCATTGAAATGTGTTCGAGTGTTGAAGAATTTATAAAGCGATACAAAGATGTGGATGATGAAATCTATTGTATTGGTGGAGGCATGATTTATAGTGAGATGTTAGCGCATGCAGATAAGCTAATCTTAACCGAGATTGATGCCCAAGCGGATGCCGAGGTTTATTTTCCTGAATTTGACAAGTCTTTGTATAAAAAAACAATACTATCTGATATTGAAGAGAATGGAATTCACTATCAACATGTTGAATATGCTTTAAAATAACCGTTTGCAGAGAATTTTTATGATTCTCTGCTTTTTTGTTTGGCAAAAATATTGTAAAATAAAACTAGGTTAGATACTATATAATCTTTTTGGAAGGAGGATCAACATGAGTGATACTTATTATGTAAAAACATTTGGAGGATTGGAAATCACAAATGATAATGTAACCGTGAATATTATCGAATTATTTGGAAAGCAGCTGGTGAATTTATTACAGGTCTTATTGTTTCACAGTGAAAAACCAGTTCAAAAAGATGAACTGATTGATATTCTTTGGCCGGAAAGTAAGAATCCATCTAGTGCATTAAAGTTCTCAATTTTTAGATTGCGTGCTGAATTGAATGAAATTGAATTTTTCAAAGACAAAGAAGTGATTGTAACGACAAGAAAAGGGTATATTTTAAATCCAAATTTAGATTGGAATATTGATTTTGTTGAATTGGAAAAGGCGTATAACCAAATCAACGATGGCTCTGAACTTTTAGACGAAAAAGAGTTTAAGACAGCTAGAAAGATCTTCACATTGTATCAAGGTCGTTTCTATGCATCACCAAGTCAATTGCATTGGATTTTACAAAAACAAGAAATCTTTAGACAGATGTATGTGAAAACGATGATGCGCACGTCTTGTTACTTATATACGCAAAAGCGTTATGATGAGATGATGCTTATGAATTATCAGGCGGTTTTAATTGAACCATTTAATGAAGGTTTACATTACTATTATATGAAGGGCTTAGTAGCTACACGTAATTATCGTGAAGCATTGAAGTATTATGATGAATTGAATGATATTTTCTTATCTGAATTAGGCACAGGTTTATCAAAACGCTTTAAACAATTGTACGATATCATCATTGCCGATCATGCCAAAGAAGAAAGTAAAGATATGGAAACAATCATGCGTGAGCTTTCAAGTCGTGATCAACAAAACCAAGGTTTCTTGTGTTCGTATGAAATTTTTAAGTATTTCTATGAATTGTTGTTGAAAATGTCTATTCGTAATGAACAAAATTATTATTTGATTATGTTACAATTCTCAGATGGTACTTTGGATTATGAAAAGATTGGTTTAGATTTTGATCGAGTTAAACGATTGGTAAGTTCTTGTTTAAGAAGTAATGACTTGTTTACTCGTACAAGTGAAACACAATTACTTCTTCTAGTGGATTGTCAAACTGAAGAGAATGCGCACTTGATCATTCAGCGTATTTCAAATAAGTTCTATAGTATTTTTAGAAAGAAGAATTATCGAATGAATTATTCTGTTCATAAGGCAGAATTAGATAGAAATAATTAGTAAAAAGAAAGATGTTGGTTGTATATGGATATAAACATGCTACAGAAAAGGTTACATAAATTATTGATCATCTCTGTCATGATGGTACTTTCAATACTTGTTATGGCATTCCTTTTCATTGACCATGGAGATGATAGTTTAAATCATGCGACATATACAACGATGAATCAGGAAATTGATTTATGTACACAACGTATTTCTTCACAAAAACACACAGACCTTGTTTTATTGAACACTTTGGCAAAGAGTCTATCAAATAATGCAGATATAGATTCTTCCTTGGTAGAAATGAAAAAAGAAAATGCCTTTACGTCTATTGTATATATTGATTCACAACAAGGTATGCATTTTGCGAATCCATCTGTACATGTTGAATATAGTGAATTATCAAAAGTGTTTAAAAATAAGGTGAATTCTGCTTTTTCGGGCAAGAAAAGTGCATTTATACGAAAACATAATGTGATCACAAAAGAGTTTGTGATCACATATATTGTACCTGTATATGATAGTTCTAAAAATGTGACAGGTGTATTAAGTGCCAGCAGTAGTTTAAAGCCCTATGCGGATCTTATGAAAAAATCCATTTATGGAGGAAATCTTTATATCACGGATTTGAAAGATTTTTATGGGATTCAAAAGGATGAAGAATCAAAAGATGTGTTGGCTGTTTTAAAAGGTATTGATCTATCTGAAAACATCAATGGTTTAATTGGTGTAAATGGTGATGAGCATGGAATCGTTGTCAAAGAGATGAGATTTGATGGTTGGTACTTATGTTATGTGAATTCCGCAAAATCATTGAATAATCCATTATATGTTATGTCGCGAGCAAACAATTATGTGTTGATGGTATTTGTGGTTGTTGTCATGATCTTATTGTGGATTGCCTATATGATGATGGTAAAAAATAATAAGGAAATGGAAAATTTAGCTTATAAAGATCAATTAACGGGTGCTGTATCCTTTACTCGATTCACAAAATTGGTCAGTATGTATGCTCAGCGCAACGTTAACTATTCCTTAGTATCTTTGAATATGCGTCGTTTTAAATTTATGAATGAAATTTTAGGCCGAGACAAATCGGATGATTTCTTATGTCGTGTCGTCTCATGTATTCAGCCAATGCTTAAAAAAGATGAAATCATTTGTCGAGACAGTGCGGATGTTTTCTATTTGTTGTTGACGGATACAAATGAGGATGAGGTGTCTAGACGAATTTATGATATGTTTACGAAAATTCGCCAGAATACTAAAGATTTTCGATATGAATATGAGTTCTGTTGTGGTGTTGTCAGTAATATAAAAGATCAGGAAACATATACTTTTGAGCAGATGCTAACAAATGTGATGTTTGCGTTAGCTCAATCCAAAGAAGTCTCTTCTGAAAATATTTGTTTCTTTGATGAAGAAGTACATAAGAAAAAAGAATTTGAAAACTTTATTGAATCAAATATGCAGCAGGCATTGGATTCACAACGTTTCGAGATGGTATTACAACCCAAAATGGATCTACAAACAAATTCAGTGATTGCAGCAGAGGCTCTTGTTCGTTGGCGCTTAGAGGATGGAACGTATTTACCTCCATCTAGTTTTGTAGATATATTTGAAAAGAATCGGTTTTGTTCAAAGCTTGATTTTTACATGTTGAAAAAGGCAATACTTCAAATTCGAGAATGGATAGATATGGGAATGGAACCTGTTAATATTTCAGTGAATCAATCCAAGATCGTGTTTTACCATGAAAACTATATATCTGAATTAAAATCATTGTTGGAAGAATATAATGTATCGGGTTCTTACATTACGTTAGAAGTATTAGAGAGCACAGTTATTGAAGATATTGATATGTTTAATTCTATTTTGACGGAAGTAAAAAAATTAGGTTTTTCTGTATCTTTGGATGATTTTGGTAGTGGATACTCTTCTTTGAATGTTTTATCAAAATTGCAGATTGATGAATTGAAAATTGATCGTATCTTCTTGCATACCAAATCAGAGGTTGATAATCAAAGGACAAAATGGATTTTGGAATCCATTATTGAAATCGCAAAAAAATCACAGATTCTAGTGGTCGTTGAAGGTGTGGAATCAAAGCAGGATGATCTATTTATTAAAAGTTTAGGTGCCGATGTAGGGCAAGGCTATTTCTATGGTCGTCCTCTTTCAATATCTGCATTTAATGATTTAATTGAGACAAAATAGGTGTATTATTAAATTAGTATGAAAAAGAATAAGATTATAAGTGAAGTCATTTGTATTTTGATGGTATTGACGCTTTTGTGTGGATGCCAAGATTCAAATAAATATCCTACAGAGGGTAAAGAAAGTCCTTCGCAAACAGAAGAGCAGGTTTTATGGCCAAGTTATGAACAGGCAAATGTTTTAAGTGATGGAAGTTTAGCATTTGTAGATTTAACTCATAAAGATGATGGGTATATTTGTGCAAGATTGCTTCAGGAAGTGACAGGAATCAAACTACAGATGCAAAAGGACGATAAAAAATATAATTATGATTTAAAGACAACCGATTTTACAACATTCCCTGTAAATATGGAGAATGGAACGTATACAATAAAAATTTTGCAACAAATTGAGGGAACAAGATATGCGATATGTGCTTCTACTTCCATGGAAGTCAATTTGACCAATGATCTTGCTCCTTATTTATATCCAAATCAGATTGTGGATTATACAATCGATTCATACGTATATAAAAAGTCTTTTGAGCTTGTAAAAGAAGATCGAGATGACTTAACTCGAATTGCACATTTATTTAAGTATGTAGTGGATACATTGGATTATGATGATCAAAAGGCTAAAGATGTCAGTGAAACTTTTGTTTTGCCAGATATTGATGGTTCTTTAAAAAGTCATAAAGGAATATGTTTTGACTATGCGGCAAGTCTAGCTGCTTTATGCAGAATTCAGGGAATTCCAGCAAAAGTTATCGTAGGCTGGACTGACATTGAATATCATGCCTGGGTTGAAATTTATTTGAAGGATAAAGGTTGGATCAATCCCAAAATCTATTTTAAGAAGGAAAAATGGAACCTTGTAGATCCAACATTTTCGGATTCGAAAAACTCGGATTATGAGGGAAAATATGATGAAGTGTATCACTATTAGGAGGCGTATGTATGTTATCGAATAAAGAAAAATTTATTTTTACTAGTGAATTGGCTTTAGCTATATCGAATGGACTACAAATTGAAGAAGGCTTAAAGATGTTGGCTGGTTTTGATGCGGGAGTAAGTCGTTGCGCAAAAAAACTGATGGATATCATGCAGGATGGTACTTCTTTTGTGGATGCACTAAAACAGTCGAATGATTTTGATGAATATATGATTCAAATGGTTGTTGTAGGGCAAAGTATCGGGAATCTAGATGTGGTTCTTAAAGAATTAAGTGTCTATTATGAAAGACAAAAAAAGTTAAATTATCAAATTCAAGATGCGATCACGTATCCTTTTGTATTGATATTAATGATGTTTGTGATTGTGGCGGCATTGATATTTAAAGTGTTTCCTATCTTTGAAAATATTTTAAGACAAATGTCGATGTCATTATCACTAATGCATACAGCTCGAATTCTAAGCTATATTGGTTTCTTTATTTTATTGACTATTCTAGTTTGTGGCGTTATTTTATATGTTTTATATAAAAAAAGTCCGAATAAGGCTTGGACTACAAAATTACCTTTCTTTTCAAAATTGAACTATCAAACTGAAATGACAAAATTCACATATATTCTTTCGTTGTTTGTATCAAGTGGATATTCTTTGATTGATGCGGTGGATGTTATCTTACAATCGATTGATCATCCTGTTTTAAAGGATAAAGTTGTTCATGTGAAAGAACGTATGTTAGAAGGTGAGAGTCTTTCAAAGGCCCTAGTAAATGAGGGGGTATATGATCAAGGTTATGGTGCTTTATTGATGGCAGCGGATGAAAGTGGTCATCAAGATGAAGTGTTAAAGACATTATCGAAGCACTATAAAGATGATCTAGAGAGAATGCTTTCAAGCTTTTTAAATCGTTTAGAACCAACTATGATAGCGGGTCTATCATTATTGGTAGGATTTGTTTTAATTTCAATTATGCTTCCTTTGATGAATGTCTTGCAGACGTTGGGGTAGCTATATGAAAATAAAGAACGTATTGTTCTTTGTCTTGTTTTTAATATTGATATTACTTGGTTTTTCAAATATCAATAAGAGTACAGAGAATTTAGATATAGATCGCGTAAAGAACAGCTTGGATACGGCATTGATTACTTGTTATAGTGTGGAGGGTCGTTATCCTGAAAGTGTTCAATACTTAAGAAAAAACTATGGATTTACATATGATAAAAATAGTTATTTTATAACGTATGATTGGCAAGGGGATAATGTATATCCAAATATTTATGTGTATAGAAAGGGGACTGAATGATGAAAAATGCAGGTGTTTTCTTTTCTCTTTCTTTATTGTTCTTGTTTGTGGTGTGTTGTTTTATGTTGCTGAATATTCAAATCGAAGATTATACGATGCTTCAAAGACGCACAAAACATGATTTTGAAACATATACTCCTGTTTCTTATGTCACGAATAAGATTCATAGTTATGATGCCGAAGATGGAGTGTGTGTTCTTGTTGTGAATGATCGAAAGGTGATCAAGCTTTCGGATGCGAAAAGCGATACATATTTGTATAAATCAGGAACGAGTTTGATGGAACTTTGCGTTGTTAAGGATATGGAACCGGATTTAACGATGGGACAGCCGTTAATGACTTGTCATGATTTTGATGTAGAACAAGATACAAATACTATCTCGTGTAAAATCAATGGCGTTACTTTTTATGTAAATATAAGAAGTGAGGTGGCATCATGACAAAGAAGCCATTTTCATTCTTTTTAGAATTGTTGTTTGTCTTATTCTTCTTTTTGATCACATCTACAATTTTGATTGAAATCTATGCCAAGATGATGCAAATATCGCAAATGGATACATATCGTCAAGATGCGATGGTTATAGCGCAAAATCAAATTGAGTTAAGTGCTAGTGTGGGTGAATATTCGCAAGAGATGAATGATAATATATATGATGTTAAGATTTCAAATGTAAATAGGAATGAATATCGTATTCGTATTTATGTAAAGGAAAAGAAAGTATTAGATTATACATATTATCAAGAGGAGAATCACGAATGAAACAATCAAGAATAGGATTAGGTGTAGTTACAATGCTAAGCATATTTGTCGTTGTCTGTATGTGTGTATTAGTGTTGTTTTCATCAAATAAGGTATACCAAATTCATGAACAGACCAATCGTAGTTATGCATTTAAAAAGGCATATTATGAAGCTGAAATCAAAGCGCATAAATTGATTGATGAAAATCAAACGGATTTTTTAGTTCATGTAAAGGGTGATACATATTTAAAAGTAAAGGTGGAAGAAGACAAAATCGTTACTTTTAAAACGATTGTGAAAGGGGAATAAAATGGAAGTTGTTGAGATTTTAAAAAATGCTATAGACCAGAATGCTTCAGATATTTTTTTTGTGGCTGGAAGTCCATGTATGTTTAAAGTGGGACAACAGTTAGTTAAGGTTACGCAAGAGAAAATGATGCCAAATGATACAAAGGATATTGTGCAACAATTGTATGGTTTTGCCCCCTATTGTTCATATGAAAATTTTGTGGCAAATGGAGAAGATGATTTTTCTTTTTCTTTATCCCAGGTTGGTCGTTTCCGTGTGAATGTGTATCGTCAAAGAAACTCAGAAGCAGCTGTATTGCGTGTTGTTAATTTTGATCTGCCAAATCCAGAAGATTTAAATATTCCAGAATCTGTCTTAAATCTTTCAGATCGAAGAAAAGGGATTATCTTGGTGAGTGGTCCTGCGGGCAGTGGTAAAAGTACGACGTTAGCTTGTTTAATAGATCGCATGAATGAGACAAGAAGTTGTCATATTATTACGATTGAGGATCCAATTGAATTCTTGCATTCGCATAAAAAGTCAATTGTATCCCAACGAGAGGTATATCATGATACGGCAAGTTATTTAAATGCATTAAAATCGGCATTGCGTGAAGCACCTGAAGTTATTTTATTGGGTGAAATGCGTGATGAAGAAACAGTTTCGACAGCTCTTTCCGCGGCTGAAACCGGACATTTAATTCTATCTACGTTACATACTGTAGGAGCTGTAAATACAATTGATCGTATTATTGATATGTTTCAAGGTCATCAAGATCAAGTGCGTTCGCAATTATCAATGATTTTAGAGGCTATCATTAGTGAGCAATTAATCCCAGGAAAAGATGGAGAATTGATTCCTGTGTTTGAAATTATGCTGGTCAATCCTGCGATCCGTTCGCAGATTCGTGAGAATAAGATTCATCAGATTGAGAATACAATGATTTCGAATCGACAGAACGGTATGGTTATGATGGATGATGCGATCTATGACTTGTATCAACAAGGTAAAATCACAAAAGATATTGCGATTCAGTATAGTCTGCACCCGGATCGCATGAAAACGAGAGTGCAATAAAGAATGAAAAGTTACATTTCATTCTTTTTTTCTTTCAATAATATTACATAAGGTATATAATTTGACTATTATTGTAAACGGGGAGGATTTGTATGCGTAGTTATCAAGTGGATATGTGTAATGGTCCAATTTTTAAAAAGTTGATTATTTTTTCATTACCATTAATTTTGTCGGGCTGCCTGCAATTGTTGTTTAATGCAGCCGATATTATCGTAGTAGGTCGATTTACGGGAAATCAAGCGTTGGCAGCAGTTGGTTCAACAAGTGCATTAATCAATTTATTGGTGAATATGTTTATTGGTATTAGTGTTGGTGCAAATGTTGTATTGGGTAAATCTATTGGGGCTCGAGATGAAGAAAATACATCTAAAGCTGTACATACAGCTATTTTTATTGCCGTCTTTGGTGGATTATTAATGGTGTTTGTGGGTTTCTTTTTTGCGAAACCCTTGCTAGAGTTAATGGCTACACCAGAAGATGTAATTGATTTGTCATCTTTATATATGCGTATTTATTTTGCAGGTATGCCATTTTTTATGGTTTATAACTTCGGGGCTGCCATACTTAGATCGATTGGGGATACAAAGCGTCCACTCTATTTTTTGTTGATTTCTGGTATCATCAATGTGCTATTTAATCTCTGTTTCGTAATTGTATTCGATATGGGTGTTGCTGGTGTCGCTTTAGCTACGATTATTTCGGAAGGAATTAGTTCTGCTTTAATTCTATTATGTTTAAAGCATATGGATGGACCTTTACATTTTGAGTTAAAGGATATGCGTTTCCATAAGGAATTAGCTTTACAAATGCTAGAAGTAGGCCTTCCAGCAGGGCTTCAAGGCATTATCTTTAGTATTTCAAACGTATTGATTCAATCAAGTATTAACTCTTTTGGCTCTTTAGTTATGGCTGGAAATACCGCCGCAAGCAATATTGAAGGCTTTGTATATACGTCTATGAATGCAGTTTATCAAACTTCTTTGTCGTTTACTTCGCAAAATTTTGGAGCAAAAAAATACAATCGAATTGATAAGATTTTATTAGAATGTTTAGTAATTGTTAGTATCGTAGGTCTTGTACTCGGGCAAGGTGCTTATTTCTTTGGCCAACAGTTACTATCTATTTATTCGAGTGATGAGCACGTCATTCAATTTGGAATTGATCGATTGGCTGTTATTAGTACAATGTATTGTTTATGTGGAATTATGGATACTTTAGTTGGAAGTCTTAGAGGAATCGGTTATTCTATTTTACCAATGCTGGTATCTTTAACGGGTGTCTGTTTGATTCGTGTTATATGGATATTTACTGTATTTAAGGCAGTGCATACAACCTTCTCATTGTATATTTCTTATCCAATTACGTGGGTTATAACGCTTGTGGCGCATGGTATTTGTTTCATGGTTGTGCGTAAGAAAATTCGCAGAGTGGCATAATGAAAAAGGTATTGTTTTTAGGGGATTCCAATACTTGGGGCTATGATCCAAGAGGATATTTTCAAAGGTATGATTTAACATACATTGATTATTTAAATGATCTTGTGCCTGGATGGATATTTTTTGAGGATGCGATCAATGGTCGCTTATTGCGAGATGTAAAAGAGGATACATTCGATTTAGATTCGATTGATTTATTTTGTGTTATGTTGGGGTCTAATGATTTGATTCATTATTATGATGTTGATCAAATCCTTTCTTTTATGCATGAGTTAATTGATTCAATGGACAAAAGAAAGCTGTTGATTCTTTGTCCGCCAATTTTGCAATTTGATGAATTTAGAGATGAAAGTATGAAACTGAATGAGGCATATAAGGTAATGGGAGTTCCTTGTTTAGATTGTAATCCTTTAGATATGAGTTTTGATGGTGTGCATTTATCTGAAAAAGGACATAAGGAATTGGGTATAAAAATAGCTGAGTATATGAAAAGACTTTAATTGAAGTCTTGTTAGAAAAATAAATGTTCAATTAAGATTTTAATTCCTAATAGAATTAAGATGATACCACCTAAGTATTCAGCATATTTTTCAAATAAGCTACCAAGTTTTTTTCCAAATAATACACAAACAAATGAAAGAATAAATGTAGTGATACCAATTGTAGTTATAGCTAAAAATAGATTGACTTTTAAAAAGGCAAAACTTACACCAACGGCTAAAGCGTCAATACTTGTGGCGATAGCTAAAAGAAGAATGTCTTTAAATGGGATGGAGTGAATTTTTACTTCATTTTCTTTTTCTTCTTTTCCTTCGCGAATCATGTTGATACCTATCAAGCTCAACAAAATAAAGGCAATCCAGTGATCGATGGATTGAATGTATTCGGCAAAATGACTTCCGGCAAAATATCCAATAGCTGGCATAAGTGCTTGAAAAAGGCCAAACGCTAGGGCTAGGATAAAGGCGTATTTTTTTACTTGATCTTTATCAAGACCCATACCTTTTGCCAAAGATACAGCGCTTGCATCCATAGCTAAACCAATGCCAATAAATAAAATAGTAATAAAATCCATATTTCCTCCTAAAATAAAAAGACTTATACGAAAAAAAGATGTCTTTTTTCGCATAAGTCTTGTTTATTACGATAAGCCAGATCGATTGATCAGTGTGTTGACTTAAATACTTACATAAGTAAGATAACTACTCCCTTATGGATGTGATTATATTACCAAAATCAAAATTTCTTTACAATGTAAAATAGTTATTGATATCTAACTGAAATGGATTATAATGAGGCAAAAGGAAGGTATATATATGACACATTTTTATATTATTAGACATGGAGAAACGGTATTTAATCGTAAAGGTCGTATTCAAGGATGGTGTGATTCACCGTTGACGGATTTGGGCGTTTCTCAGGCAAAACAATTGGGTAAAGAATTGAAGAACATTCCATTTGATGTATGTTTTTGTTCAACGAGTGAAAGAGCTATAGATACGGCAAACTCTATTTTAGAGGGTAGAAATGTAAAGATTATTCCTTCTAAAAATTTAAAGGAGCAGAGTTTTGGTGATTTTGAGGCTGAAAAATCTGTGAATATATTTAAAGATGGTGTAAGTTTTCCGGATGGTTATCGTTTTTGTGGTGGTGAAAACCATAGTGATGTTATAGAAAGAGTAACGAATGAATTAAAAAAAATCGCATCCGAATATCCGAATGCGAATGTTTTAGTAGTTTGTCATGGTTCTGCCATCAAACATATTGTGAATGCATTATGTCCTGGTTTTGTGAATGAAAAACCAAATACAGCCGCTTTAGTGCCAAATTGTTCAGTGACAAGAATGGATTGTGATACAGAATTAAGGCTTATTGAAAAGCCTCATCTTTTTCACGGTCAATAAACATTAAAATAAAGGCGAGTATTAATAGGGAAACGCTGACCCAGATGGCTTTTGCAGAAAAGATTTGAATACAGAAGTTTCCTAGAATAGCACCGATTATAAATGTTAAAATAATTAAGTAGTATAGAAGTCCACTTTGTAGATGTTGGACTTTTTTTGTGCATAAATAATTACACATTTCATGTGTTCCAGTTCTTAAATTTCCAATACACATCGTTGTTGCGTAACCTTTACCGTGTATTTTACGAAAGGCTTGTACTTGTAAGCCACACGCAAAAGAAGTTAAAGAATTTGCGAGAAGGTTTTGTTCGAATGAAATATATCCAACGCCAAATAATATAATGATTTCAATCAAGAGAGTAACTTGACGCCAATGTACTTTTTGGATTTTTTGAAAATGTACAAATTCAGCTAAGAAAATACCTAGGCCAAAAGCAAGTACGGGACACAAATAATGTAGAGAGTTTTGAAATTGTCCGCTTGCTAGATTGACACCAAAGAGTAGCATATTTCCGGTTTGAGCATTTGCGAAGACTTGTCCTCTTGCTAAATAGGAATAAGCATCCATAAATCCGCCGGATAATGCCAAAAGAATACCGAGTTCGATGGATTCAGATGTTTGTTTTGCTCGTTTCATAGAATAATCACAACCTTTTTACTTTTAAGATAATAATGCAAAATGACAAAAAATAAAAGCCGAGATCGGCTTTTATGTTATTAAACAGTACCTTGTGCTTTCATTGCCTTAGCTACTTTTAAGAATCCAGCAATGTTAGCTCCAACTACATATTCTTTTTCATGACCATATTCTTTAGCAGTATCACGGCAAGTTTCGAAGATATTTACCATGATGTTTTCTAATTTTTGATCAACTTCTTCAGCTGTCCAAGATAAATGTTGAGCATTTTGTGACATTTCAAGACCTGAACAAGCAACACCTCCGGCATTACTTGCTTTACCTGGAGCATAGAATACACCATTTTTCATAAGGTAGTGGATAGCTTCTGGTGTTGTTGGCATGTTAGCCCCTTCGCATACAGCGAATACTTTGTTAGCTACTAATGCTTTCGCATCTTCTAAATCAAGTTCATTTTGAGTGGCACATGGAAGAGCGATATCACATGCAACAGTCCATGGACGAGCGTTTGGTGTGTATGTTGCATTTGGATGTTTTTCAACATATTCTTTAATACGTCCACGACGAACTTCTTTAATATCTTTAACTAAAGCTAAATCGATTCCTTCAGGATCATAAACAAATCCGTTTGAATCAGACATAGTTACAACTTTAGCTCCAAGTTGTGTTGCTTTTTCACAAGCGTAGATAGCTACGTTACCACTTCCTGAAATGGTAACTGTTTTTCCTTCGAAGCTAGTTCCGTTATCTTTTAATAAAGCTTGTGTAAAGTAGCATAGACCATATCCAGTAGCTTCTGTACGGATCAAAGATCCACCAAATGTTAATCCTTTACCTGTTAATACACCGCTATATTCATTTTTCAAACGTTTGTATTGTCCGAATAAATATCCGACTTCACGTCCTCCAACACCAATATCTCCTGCAGGAACATCTGTGTTTGGTCCAATGTGACGGTATAATTCGCTCATGAAGCTTTGACAGAAACGCATAACTTCACGATCACTTTTTCCTTTTGGATCGAAATCAGATCCACCTTTTCCACCTCCCATTGGAAGTGTAGTTAATGAATTTTTTAATACTTGTTCAAATCCTAAGAATTTGATGATACTGATGTTTACTGATGGGTGGAATCGTAAACCTCCTTTATAAGGTCCGATGGCAGAGTTGAATTCAACACGGTAACCACGGTTTACTTGAGTTTTGCCATTGTCGTCAACCCAAGGAACACGGAAAATGATTTGTCTTTCAGGTTCTACCAATCTTTCTAATACGTCATCGTCTAATTCTTCTGGATGTACATCTGCGATAATGTTCAATGATTCGAATACTTCTTCAACGGCTTGAAGAAATTCCTTATCAGTGGGATTTCGTTTTTTTACTGTTTCGTATAATTGCTCTAGGTCTTTCATTTTAAGTCCTCCCTTATTTAATACGTGATGATTATAGCACAAAAATTGAAAATGTTTCATAAAAATATGAAAAATTTGTAAATAATAAAAACAAGTATACAAATGATGGTAAAATGCACATAGCGAGTTCATATATTGTATGGTATTATAGAACTCGGTGATGAGAATGAGAGAAAAATTATATCGTTTTATGCAAGGTAGATATGGAACCGATAAATTGAATCAGTTTCTTTTCTACATAGAAATTATTTTATTAGTATTAAGTTTATTTTTTAGAAGAAATATTGTCATAAATATATTGTTCTATATTAGTATTATTATTTATTTAGCACGTGCATTATCGAAGAACTATGTGGCAAGATCAATTGAAAATCAAAAATTCATTCGTATTCAGGCGAAATTGGTTCATCGTTTTCAGGCATTCAATAAGTCATTAAAAGATAAACAAAATAAATATTTAGTTTGTCCTGAATGTGCGCAAATTATTCGTGTTCCTAGAAATAAGGGGAGAATTGAAGTTCGTTGTCCTTCTTGTAGAAAATCTTTTGATGCGAAAAGTTAGTTGCCTTTACGCAAAGATGGAAACGTTGTAAAATATTTATAGATGTTGAGGAGGATTAAAGAATGAAAATTGGTATGGCATGTGATCATGGAGCATACACATATAAGGAAGAAATTAAACAAATGTTGATTGATGAAGGACATGAAGTTGTGGATTGTGGTTGTCATGATACAAATAGTGTTGATTATCCGGATATGGCAAAAGCGTGTGCAGATTTAGTTGCGAATAAAGAAGTGGACAAGGGTATTGTTATGTGTGGTACTGGAATTGGAATTTCGATTGCTGCAAATAAAGTAAAAGGAATCCGTTGTGCATTATGTACAGATGTAACTATGGCTCGTTTGACTCGTGAACACAATGATGCGAATATGTTGAGCATGGGACAAAGAACGACAGGTATTGAAACTTGTAAAGATATTGTTCATACTTTCTTGAACACTCCATTTAGTGAGGGTGAAAGACATAAGGGAAGAATCGCAAAAATCAGTGCAATTGAGGATGCTCAATAAGATTTAGGGATGCTTGGAAAAGTGTCCTTTTTTATTTTTTTAAAAAAATTTAAAAAAACATTTGACGAAATAGGAATGATTTGGTAATATAGATGAGCACTGCTGAGGTGCACATGATCTTTGAAAACTG
>NZ_QSPK01000023.1:33733-34003 GCF_003436425.1 Eubacterium sp. TM05-53 | reverse complement strand
TCAATCTTAGTTCCTTTATGATTGTATGGAGTATACTTTTCATCCATTTCAACTTCATTACCTACTGTGTATGGGATATTCCTCGGTTCCTAGACTAACCAATAGTTTATGGCGCATACGAAAAACTGTCATTTCATTGACATCAATTTCTGCAGCTGTTTCTTTAAGAGACACACCATTCAATGTATCCAAAATAAGTTCATTCCATTTAGATTGGTCTTGGTGAGAATAAAAAGTAAGCTGACCGCGGTCCACAACAAAACGTTTTCC
>NZ_QSPK01000023.1:0-33723 GCF_003436425.1 Eubacterium sp. TM05-53 | reverse complement strand
TTCCTCGGTTCCTAGACTAACCAATAGTTTATGGCGCATACGAAAAACTGTCATTTCATTGACATCAATTTCTGCAGCTGTTTCTTTAAGAGACACACCATTCAATGTATCCAAAATAAGTTCATTCCATTTAGATTGGTCTTGGTGAGAATAAAAAGTAAGCTGACCGCGGTCCACAACAAAACGTTTTCCGCATTCTTTACAACGAAGCATTTGCTTACCAGAGTTGGCAAAACCGCTCTTAACCAAACGAGGATGATAACATCCGCATTTAGGACAGTATTCAAAATGATACGAATTCATTTTATTGTTTGTATCTAAATAATCAGTGATTTCACGATCAATCTTTTCGATTTGAAAAGATTGTAAAGCAGCAATTGTATCTTGGTTTAAATATTTCGAAGTTCTTGTCATAAGTGTAGTCTCTCTTTCGTTTACACCTATACAATAATTCTTAAATAGACACTATTAATGTCGAATATATCAACATGTCACCAAATTGCTAGTTAAGCCAAAACTAAATATTTCTTATTGTACCGTACTGAAAATTCAACAGTTTTTGTGGATGGTATTTATCATCAATTCCAAGATTACGAAAATAAAATTAAATAATTTTTTACTAGACGAGTTACACTCGTCTTTTCAATTCTACAAATGAATGGTCATTGATTGCTTATTTAACGTTCTTCAATCTTTTAAAGTATGATACATGCAAAAATTTACCAATTCAAATGCAAAAAAAATTGTTACAATTAATAAACGTGCATCTAAAATCAAATTTAATCTCTTTATCGAAAAAAAGACAGGAAAAATTCCCAATGTCATTAAGTTAAGAAATGACGAACCATCCGGATACTATTGTCTGGATGGTATTTTTTATTTGAAAGCACGACGAAAATTGTAGTATTGCTACTACATTTTAAAAAACATATAATATTAGTTGTTAATCATATCGATAGTTAAAAGATACCGGTGATTTGGCTTTCACTTTCCGTTCATTCTGGCGATTAGGACGGATTGACAGTATTTCTTTAGCTATCAGTGATTCAATATCAGGTGGATTCTTTCCACCTTTTTCTTTTAGATAGTTACGTATTATATGAAAGGCACGTACATAATTTAATTGATACTCGTATTTTCTGTCTTTTTCTTTAATTTTTATATTGTTACTTACTCTGCTGCAGAAATTATATAACACTAGCTTTGCATAAATTTCCTGCTCTATAAACATTCTTTTCTTTGAATGCAATGTATTTAAATCTAGATGATATTTCAATTCACGATAACTCGTTTCAATCTTCCAACGAAGGTGGTACAGTTCTTTAATATCTTGTATATTGAATTCGGATTCATCTAAATTTGTAATAATACTTTCGTAGGTATCATCACTAATTTTGAAACGTACAACACGACATTCAAAATCAAAATAAGGGCTTCCGTCAAAAAAATCAAATCTCTGATTCTTAGGGACAAACTTATATATTTCAGGATGAGCTTTTATTTCATTCGTTTGTTTAGTAGTTAGGGTACGACGAACATGCATATCAAATTCTGCATCTGGAAAAGGGCCAAAACTACGCAGTACGCTTGTTCTAGAATGAATATCCTTTACCCTGATCAAATACTTATGGTTCTTCATACCTACTTTCACAAAAGAATTGATAGATTCATAGCCTCTGTCCGCAATGAAAATAGCTTTAGGGCCATCATATCTATCCACTATTTCATTGAATGCACCATTTTCGTTCATTACGGCATTTCCTTGAAGAACAATATCATCATAAGTACATTCCAATAGATCATAGCTTGTGTTCAGATGATAGGCGGAGAAAGGTTTATTCGAATTATTGGCCTTATAAAAAGTGGTTTTAGTATCTTTGATAGCACTGCTGATAGGCAGAACAGAACCATCAACAGCGAGAAGGCGATAACCTTTGTGAAGCTTGATTTTCTGTGTTCGTTCATTGAACATATTGAATAATGTACGGAATGCATCTGGACGAATCTTACTACGTGCCTGTACAAATGAAGAAGCTGTAGGCGTATCAAGCTTATATCCAAACAATTTGAACATTTCATCTTTTAAAGATCCAGACTCTAATAAAAGCACATTGAAAAGAGTACTTCCAAAAAGATGTTTTCTTTTCCGTGTAAAATCCTTATTTGAATCAACAACAAATAGTGAAGAAGAATCATTCATGGTTTTGATGCAGAATTTTAACTGCTTTTTTAACGATTTATAATTGTTCATAAGTACCTCCAAAAACATATACCTATAAACAATTGGCCTATTATCAGAAATGATAATAGGCCACACATTTCAACCTGTATGTCAACAAAAAAATTCAAATTTTCCACAAAAAAAGAGGAGCACATTTTTTGTGTTCTCCTCAAAGCCGTCATTTCTTAACTTAATGACATTGGAAAAATTCCTGTCTTACTTTGTTTCAATACCTAATTCTTTTAACTGTGCTGGATCTACTGGACTTGGTGCTTGTGCCATTAGATCGGATGCACTAGCTGTTTTAGGGAATGCCACTACATCACGGATATTGTCAGTACCAGCTAGAATCATTGTTAAACGTTCTAGACCAATACCTACACCTCCATGAGGTGGAGTTCCATATTGGAATGCATCCATAAACCAGCTGAATTTTTCATGTGCTTCTTCTAAAGTCATGCCAATAGCTTCAAATACTTTTTCTTGAAGCTTTTGATCATGAATACGAATCGATCCAGATAATAATTCATATCCATTTAATACTAAGTCATAGGCTCTAGAATAACAATTTGCTGGATCACTCATCAATTTATCAACATCTTCTAAGTTCGGTGAAGTAAATGGGTGGTGAGCAGCTACATAACGATTTTCGTTTTCATCATATTCAAACATTGGGAAATCTGTAACCCATAAGAATTCATAGGCATCTTTGTTGATCAAATCTAAATCATGACCTAATTTCACACGCAATGCACCAAGTGATGTTTGAGCCACTTTCTTTTTATCCGCTACAAAGAATACAATATCATTTTCTTCCATGTTCAACTTAGTGCGTAATGCTTCTTTTTCAGCATCAGACAATACTTTTGTAACACTACCCGCAAAGCCTTCTGCCGTTAATTTTAAATTCGCAAGTGCTTTTGCACCATAAACCTTTACATAATCTTGTAGTTTATCCAATTGTTTTCTTGAGAACTTATCCGCACCATTCTTAACATTCATAGCTTGGATAATGCCACCTTCATTTAAGCAGTTTTCAAATACTTTGAATTTCGTATTTGCGAATACTTCACTAACATTGTATAAAGGCATGTCAAAACGTAAGTCTGGTTTATCTGAACCATATTTTTCCATACAAGTATCATATGGAATACGCTTAAATTCAGGTAGATCAATTCCCTTAATATCTTTAAAGATTTCTTTCATTAAACCTTCTGTCATTGACCAAATGTCTTCTTCATCCACAAAACTCATTTCAATATCGATCTGTGAGAATTCTGGCTGACGATCAGCTCTTAAATCTTCATCTCTAAAACAACGAGCAATCTGGAAATAACGATCCATTCCACCGACCATCAATAGCTGTTTGTATAGCTGAGGTGATTGTGGAAGTGCATAGAATTCGCCTTTACTAATACGACTAGGCACTAAATAGTCACGTGCACCTTCTGGAGTCGAACGACATAAAATAGGTGTTTCAACTTCTGTAAAACCATATTTAGCTAAGTAGTTACGAACTAATAAAGTAATACGGTTTCTTAAGATTAGGTTCTTTTGAAGAACCGGTCTTCTTAAATCTAAATAACGATATTTTAAACGCGTATCCTCTAAAGCATCGGTTTCATCCGCAATGATCATTGGTGTAGTGATAGCTGTATTGACAATTTTTACTTCACTAACTACAACTTCAATTTCACCTGTTTCAAGCTTAGGGTTTTTGTCTTTTCTTTCTACAACTGTACCCTTTACTTGAAGTACATATTCATTACGTACATCACTGATTTGTGCTGCAATATCTTCATTGAAAACCAACTGTGTAATACCATAACGATCTCTTAAATCGATGAAGACCAAAGCTCCAAAGTTTCTACGTTTACTGACCCATCCACACAATGTGACTTCTTCATTCACATTGGCTAGACGTAATTCTCCATTATTATGAGTTCTATACATTTCTATTCTCCTTCATGCTTGTGATGATGATGACTTTCTTCTTCTAATAAAGAATCGACATATGGAATCAATTCATCAACACTAATAGCTTCTTGTTCTTTATGTGCAATATTTTTAACTGTAACTTTCTTTTCTTCCAATTCCGATTTACCAATCAAAATCGCAAGTTTAGCCTTTGAACGATCCACAGCCTTAAATTGTGCCTTAAAGCTTCTTTCCATCATATCCATATCACAACGATATCCAAATGCTCTAAGCTGTGTCAACACTTCAAATGCATAGGTTCTAGCTTCTTGATCAAGACACATTACATAGGCATCTAAAGCAGGTTTTTGTTCCAATTCAATACCTTCAGCTTCTAAGGCAATCAATAATCGTTCCATACCTAGAGCCCATCCAATACCACTCATGCCTTCAGGTCCACCAAAGTATGAAATCAATCCATCATAACGTCCACCAGCTAAAACAGTTGATTGTGCACCCATTTCTTTATTCATAGATACAATTTCAAATACTGTGTGCGTATAGTAATCCAAACCACGAACCAATTTGTCATCAACTTCGTAAGGAATTTCTAGTTTATCTAATAATTCGCATACTGTATTGAAGTATTCTTGACTTGCTTCATTCAAGTAGTCTGACATCTTAGGTGCATTCTTCATACATTCATGATCATGATCGACTTTACAATCTAAAATACGCAATGGATTTTGTTCATAACGACGCTTACAGTCACCACACAATTCATCCACAAATGGTGCAAAATATTCTTTTAATGCACTACGATAGTTTGCACGAGACTCATCATCACCTAATGTATTTAGGCAAACTTTAATGTCATTTAAACCTAGTGATTTTAAAATTGAAAATGCAAGTACAATCGTTTCTACATCGACATAAGGACTTTTAACACCTAAAGCCTCTACACCAAACTGGTTAAAGATACGCATTCTACCTTTTTGAGGACGTTCATGTCTTGACATAGGTCCCATATAGTAGAATTTTGCGGGTAGATCTGGATTTGCGAACATTTTATTTTCAACAAAACTACGAACAACACCTGCAGTTCCTTCAGGACGAAGTGTTAATGATGTTTTTGAGTTTTCAAGTTTAAAAGTATACATTTCTTTGTTTACCATATCACTTGAATCATTTTCTCTCTTGAAGACTTCTGTATGTTCAAAAATTGGTGTACGAATTTCATCATAATTGTACATGTAACAGAAACTTCTTAATGTTTGTTCAAGAGCCTGCCATTTGTAGGATTCGTTTCCAAATACATCCTGACAACCTCTAGGAATTTGATATGCCATGCGTTTTCCTCCTTTAAATAAACAAAAAAACGCCCTGATATAAGGACGTTTTAAACGCGGTACCACCTTATTTTATACGTAAAGTATACACCTCAAGTCTTAACGCGACCAACGGTTGGTTTTTGTCCAACTCCTCCAAAGTGTCCCAATAAGTATTCTACGAAAATTTTCACCAGCCATTTTCTCTCTACAGTATATCCTTATCTTCTTCTTTTTCTTAGGATTAATTATTCAGCTTCATCTAGATTTGAAACATTGTGATATACATTTTGTACATCATCTACTTCATCTAGTAAAGTAACTAAACGTTTGAATAAAGTTAAATCTTCACCGTGAAGTTCAACTTCTTCATTTGGGATCATCTTATCTTCTAAGACCTCAAATTTAACATCTGGAATCAATTTTTCAACAACAACTTTTGCGTCATCCAATTGTGTTGGATCTACCGTAATTGTCATGTATCCTTCTTCGATTTCAATGTCATTTAATTCGATTTCTGCTTCTAATAAAGCATCCATCATAGCTTCTTCATTATCATATTGAATTACGATTACACCTAAGTGTTCATATCCAAATGATACAGATCCACCAACACCTAATTTAGCGTGTGATTTATTAAAACATGCTCTTAAGTTAGCAATTGTACGGTTTGCGTTATCTGTTAAACAATCAATGATGATTGTAGATCCTGCACCCTGTCCAAATCCTTCATAACGAGCACTTGAATAACTTTCATCTGCACTACTTTTCGCTTTTTCGATAGCACGCTTGATTACGTCTGCAGGCACGTTGTTTGCCTTCGCACGATCAATCGCCTTCTTTAAAGTTTGGTTCATATCTGGATTAGGGTCACCGTTCTTTGCAGCAACTAAAATCTCTTTAGAATATCTTGAATAAATTTTTGCCTTCGCATTGGCTGTCTTCTGCATTGCTGCAGCACGAACCTCAAAATGTCTTCCCATAGATTTATCACCTTTCAATTTATTTTTTACAGTTAATTATTATAACAGTCAAAGTCAAATTATTCAACCTTGGCATAACGTTCAATAATTTTTTGAACCAATGGATTTCGAACCACATCACTATTTTCCAAATGAATGATTGAAATACCATCAATATGATCCAAGATTGTACAAGCCTGCATCAAACCTGAATCCTTTTTCTTGATCAAATCGATCTGCGTAACATCTCCTGTTACAACCATCTTACAATTTTTACCCATACGCGTTAAAAACATCTTCATCTGTGCACACGTCGCATTCTGTGCTTCATCCAAGATCACAATGGCATCATTTAAAGTACGTCCACGCATAAACGCTAAAGGTGCAATTTCAATGACTTGTTTCTCCACGTATTTTTCAACCGTTTCTAAACCAAGCATCTCATTTAATGCATCATATAAAGGTCTTAAATATGGATCTACCTTTTCCTTCATATCCCCCGGTAAAAAGCCAAGGGATTCCCCTGCCTCAACCGCTGGACGCGTAAGAATGATTTTTTCGACTCGTTCACTCTTTAACATACTCACCGCATAAGCAACCGCAAGATACGTTTTACCAGTACCCGCAACACCTGTCGCAAAGACAATTTCATTATGACGCATCGCATCACATAAAATGGCTTGTCCAATTGTTTTTGGATAAATCATTTTACCTGTTTTTGTCTTACATACAGCCTGTAGCTGATGAGCTTTAAAATCCTTTAAACGATTTTTAAAAGCCAGTGAACAAATATAGCTTACATCTTGTGAATTTAAACGATGCTGCGTATCAATAATTGAAAAACAAGCCGCAATGACTTCTTCAACTTTATGTGTATCTAAAGTCTCGTTTACTTCCACTTTGATTTTCTGGTCACGAATCATACATACAGATTTAAAGCATTTACTCAACATATCCAAGTTGGAATCTTGAAAACCTGCAAAAATCTGAATCTCTTCAAATGTTCTGTCGGAACAATCAAATTCAAAAAACGACACAAATCTCCTCCTCAAGAAAAAAATCTGCATTTAAAAATGCAGATTATTTACCTCTACGTGCTTTACGTGCAGCTTCAGATTTTAACTTTCTGCGTACACCTGGTTTTACGTAAAATTCTCTTTTGCGCGCCTCAGCAAGGGTGCCATTACGAGAAACCTGACGTTTAAATCTTCTTAAAGCGTCATCAAGTCCTTCGTTTTCTTTAAGAACTACTTTTGGCATATTCACAAACCTCCCTTCCCAAGATTAGCAAAAACATTATATCAAAGATTTCATATAATGCAAGTACAATTTAAATTTTTAGGCTAAACTTGCCTTAATACACTCCTTAGCCGCTACATTATCACCAATCCAAGGAGCTCTTCCATTTTCACGATAGATAAAGCTTTCATCACCCTTACCAAGAAGCAATACTGTATCTCCTTTTTGAGCCGAACTAATTGCCTGGTGAATGGCTTCATAACGATCTTGCACAAATACATGTGGTGTATCTTTAATACCTGATTTGATTTGTTCAGCAATTTCTTTTGGATCTTCATCACGAGGATCATCTTCCGTCACAATAATATAGTCACAATACTTATCGGCTAACTCACCAAAGACTTTACGCTTATGTACATCACGCTTACCAGCCGATCCAAATACCGCAATCAAACGATGTCCTGGCATAGTGACACTACGTCCAAACTGCATCATTTTTTCCATACCATCTGGTGTATGCGCAAAATCTACGATCACATTGTATGGCTGACCACAATCAATACGTTCCATACGACCTTCAACTTGGGCAATATGCAAACATTTTTCAATAATATGATCTAAATCATAACCCGTTTCATTTAATGCCGCAATGACAGCTAATAAGTTATATACATTAAAGTTACCCACTAAATTTGTCTTCACCGGATACATATGACCAGAATACACTAAGTCAAATTGCGTACCTTGTGAACTCATCTTAATATTAATAGCACGATAATCTGCTTCACTATTTATCGCATAAGAAATAACACGTGCTTTTGAACAATCCTTTAAAGCTCCATATTTTTCATCATCCTTGTTAATTACGGATACGCCATCTTCTTTGACTAAGTTTTTAAACAACAAAGTCTTCGCTTCAAAATAATTTTCCATTGTGCCATGGAAATCCAAATGATCATATGTAAGGTTTGTGAAAATCGCACAATCAAAGGAAATACCATCGACACGATGTTGAGCCAAACCATGACTCGATACTTCTAAAGCACAAGCCTTCATTCCACAGCGAACCATATCTGCCAATTTAGACTGCAAGAATAAGGCGTCTGGTGTTGTTAGATTGGGTTGCAATTCAATATCTCCATACTTGATCGCAATCGTACCAATATAGCCACATGGCGTTTTATCATTGATAATATCACGAATAATATTTGTGATGGTTGATTTTCCATTTGTCCCCGTTACACCATACATCTTCATTTTATTGCTTGGACGCGCATAGAAAATACGAGCCACTTTATTCATCGCATCATTGACATCTTCTACACGAATATATACAGCACCTGGTGCCATATTCAATAATTCTTTGGAATGTACAATACATACAGCTCCATTCTGAATGGCTGAATCAATAAAATCGTGGCCATCATTTGTAAGTCCTGGTAAACAGAAATAAATATTTCCCGGACGAACGGTTCTAGAATCAAAACTTAAGCCTGTAATATTGACTGTCGGTGCATTTTTAAATAGTTTGCTTAATCGCATACAACATCCTTCTTTCCATAGTACGTACCATCTTCAATACGATCCCATTCGATAGTGATTCTACCACTTAATGGTGTATCACTCAATATCTTACAAGGATGATATTGGTTTGTATAACCCGTATAATAGCCATCTTGTTTTCTTTCAATCAAGACTTGTATAGGATTAAAACGCTTCATATCTTTTTCCCTGCACGCATTTGAAAGCTCAAGTAATCGAGCCACTCTAGCTTTGGCTATCTTACCATTGATTTCACCCTTTAAAGCACTCGCCTTTGTACCATTACGCTTACTATAAGGGAAAACATGGAAGAAACTTAATTCTAGATTCGCTAAATTTTTATATGTCGTTTCAAATTCTTCATCACTTTCCTGGACAAAGCCCGCAATCACATCCGTTGAAATTGAAATATCTGGAATACAAGAACGAATATAATTGATTTTTTCTTTAAATTCCTCAATTGTATATGGACGATTCATACGTCTTAATGTTTCATTACATGCCGATTGTACCGGAATATGTAAATGATGACACATACGAGGATTCTCTTTCATTAACGCAATCAATGCATCACTGACTTCTGTAATTTCTATACTTGAAATACGATAATACACAGAGTCTGGCGTATTTTCTAATAAGGCTTTCATTAATTTAGCTAAATCGTATTCTCCATCATCATAACGACCCGTATGAATACCGGTTAACACAATTTCTGTATGTCCTTTATCACATAGATCTTTGGCAATTTGAATCACCTGTTCATGATTTAAACTACGCTCTCTACCACGCGCAAAAGGAATCGCACAATAGGAACAGAATTGATTACAGCCATCTTGTACTTTTAGAAAAGCTCGATGCATCGATTCAAAACAATGTACGGGCATAGCTTCAAAATCTTTAAATTGTGTCACCTCATTGACCACATCAATTTTTTCATGTTCTTTTAATGCCTTTTGAATTAAATTCACCAATTCATTTTTTTGTTTAGCACCAATCACTAGATCGGCATCCAAAGCTTTTCTTTCATCTTCACTTGCGAACTGCACAAAACATCCCACCACTACACATAAGGCATTGGGATTCATTCTTTTCGCATAATGAATCTTTTGACGTGATTTACTTGCGGCTGTGTTAGTTACAGTACAAGTATTGATGATACAAATATCACACGCTTGATCTGGCGATACTTGTTCATATCCTAATTCTTCTAATTGACCTGCATAGTATTGTGATTCATACGCATTTACTTTACAGCCAAGTGTAATAATTGAAAATTTCATTTATCCCTTATCCTTCCACATGATTTTGGTATTCAATCGCTGCCAATACATAACAAGCTGCTGTTTCTGCACGTAAAATATTTTTACCTAGAGAACAATTGTTAAAATCAAAATCATTTAATATTTGAATTTCACTCTCTTCAAATCCACCCTCAGGCCCAATACATACAGTAATGGACTGTGGATCATCTTTTAAATAATGGGCCATATGTTTTGAAGGATCACTCTCCTTTTCATAGGCCACTAAATTACATTCACTCTTATAATTAGATAGTTCCTTTAACGAAATCACCGGCTCTAGTTCTACAAGCGTATTGCGATTGCACTGTTTTGTAGCCGCAAGTAAGATTTCATTCCAACGAACGAGTTTTTTCTCAGCCTTTTTTTCATCCAGCTTTACCACTGTATTTTTCGATACAAAAGGAACAATTTTACTCACACCAAGTTCACATGCCTTTTGAAGCATCCATTCAAACTTATCTTGTTTGATCAAAGCACAACATAAGGTGATCGACTGATTTTCTTCAAATACATCTACAATGGAATCAATCACAAGATTGGGTTTGTTTTCAACATGACCAAAGAACACACCTGAATTCTTAGTAATGATACGAATCTTTTCTTTTGGTGTCGTGCGAAGTACATCAAAGATGTGATGGGCTTGTTTGGTATCTAATGAGATCATTTCATGAACTGAAACACTTTGATCTAAATAAACTTGTTTCATTATTTTTGTTCGCCTTCCATACTTAAGCGATTCAATTGTTTGATTTCATACGGTTTTAAACGACGATATTCTCCGGCTCTTAAATCCTTTACGTCTAAGAACGCAAACTTCACTCTGTGCAAACGACGCACTTCATGACCTAATGCCAACATCATGTTTTTGACCTGGTGATTTTTCCCTTCCGAAATCGTTAATTCGAATTGGGTACGATTACGTGTTAAATCCTTTTGAAGCACAAACACTTTAGCCGGCTGATACTTTTCAGTCTTTGTCTTTAATCCTCTTCTTAATTGTTTGATGTCATCCTCACTTAAGATTCCCTGAAGATTGACAACATATGTCTTTTCCAAATGATAACGAGGATGAATCATATGGTTACAGAATTCTCCATCATTTGTCAGTAACAAAACACCAGAAGTATCATAATCCAAACGTCCTACAGAGAAGATTCTTTGGTTTTGTGGCATATAATCCAACACCGTTTTTCTTCCCTTGTCATCACTACTTGTACATAGACAACCTTTTGGTTTATTCATGATGTAATATACTTTTTCTTCTTTTGAAATCATGTTTCCATTGACTTCAATACTATCCTGGTTCGATACTTTTGTACCTAATACGTCACATACTTTTCCGTTGACTTTGACTTTACCATCTAAAATCAATTCTTCGGCTTTTCTTCTTGAACAAATACCTGCTTGGGCAATTACTTTTTGTAGTCTTTCCATTGTCTATTCTCCTTCAAATAATTCTTCACTATTATTTCTAGTTTGAGGTAGTTCCGGCAATTCTTTTAGATCTTCCAATTGAAAAGCATCCAAGAATTCATCGGTTACACGATATAATAACGGCTTACCGATCGCATCTAAACGATCTTTTGCGTCAATCAAGCCACGAGCCACTAATTTTTTTAACATCATTTCGCAATTCACACCACGAATTTCTTCGATTTCAACACGCGTAATCGGTTGTTTATAAGCAATAATAGCTAAAGTTTCCATGGCAGCCTGTGAAAGGGTTGGTTGTTTATATTCTTCAAATAATTGCTTGCCATAAGGATATACAAATTCTTTTGTGACAAACTTAAAACGATTCGCATATTCTACAAGCTCAATTCCTTTTGAAGAACTCGAGTACTCGTCTTTTAACGCATCCAGCAAGACACGTATATCATCCATTTCTAAATTTTGTAGACCATGCATCATCTGATCCATAGTCAAGCCTTCTTCTCCACTTAAGAATAAAAGACCTTCTAATATCGCTTTCGCATTATCCATTCTACAAATCCTCTCTTGCGACCCAGATCATCTGCGTCTCATCAATGGAATACGTCATCCATTTTTCATGTATTAAATCTAATATCGATAAGAAAGTCACAATCACCATATGTAAGCTTGTACAATCTGCACAAAGATCTGGAAATGAAATAGATCCTTTTAGATGTTTCATTCTTTCTTTGATTTGTACAGCTCTTTCTTCAATCGATAACTCTTTGATTGTGATCTTCGTTTCATACGGTTGTAAAAGCTCCATGCGCACAATACAATGACGCATGGCCTTCATTAAATCATAAGGTGATTGCGCTTCTAAAGTATCACTTTCAACAGGTACTTTCCATTCTTCCACTAAACTTGAAACGGGACGCGAAAAATGCAGTTGCCTTTGTTCGTAATCTTCCTTTAAGGCTAGACTTACTTCTTTATATCTTTGATACTCTAACAATCTTGCGACCAGTTGATCACGTTGATCTTCTTCATATTCTTCTTCAACTTCAACGGTTTCTCTAGGCAGAAGTTTCTTTGACTTATATGCGATAAGACTTGCCAGCTCCGACAAATATTCACTAGCCACTTCAAGATGCAAATTTTGCATGGCATGAATATAATCAATATATTGTGTGGCCAAAACATTCATATCTAAGTCAAACAGATCCAATTTATTTTCTTTGATCAAATGCAGCATCAGATCTAAAGGACCTTCAAACTGATCTAACGTTATTAAAAAATCCATACTATCACCCATACTACCGATTATAACAAATTTTAAAAAGCTTTTCATCTCTAACGAGTAATGTTAGAATAATTAGACAGGAGGTATGTCATGCGTAGAGCCATTCTCTTTTTAGTTTTTGCGTTATTTTTGGCAATGGTCATTCAGCCAAATCTAAATAAACAAATTAAAGAAAAATCAAAAATCGATGTTCCCGAACAAACCGATTCAACCATTATTACCAATGATACGGTTGCTAATTCGCGCTGCAAATCGAAAACTATCATCTGTATTGATGCAAGTCATGGAGGCAGTGATGCCGGATATACAAGTGATGGGCATACGAGTGAAAAAGATCTAAACTTGATCATTGCCAAGAAAATCGGGGATACCCTTTCAGGTGTAGGATACAATGTTGTTTATACAAGAAGCGATGATTCTTCTTTATCGACGGAAGATCGCATTACTTCAATCAACTCGCAAAAGGCAAAGTATCTGATTTCCATTCAAATGAATTCAAGCTCGGATTCTTTATCCAAAGGCTATTCTATTTTTACGCAGCCTAACGATAAAATGATTCAGCTTGCCAAAAAGCTTGCCCAAACTATGAATTCCATCAACCTATCCCAATTTGAAGGGATTGATTCGGATCATTATGAAAACTTCCCTATTTTGTATGATAGCCAAATTCCTTCCATTCTATTAGAACTTGGATATTTAAGTAATAGTGAAGACTACACCAAATTAACGGATGAAACGTTCCAACAAAAGATTGCGGATGCGATCACAGAAAGCTTCTTAGCTCAAATCAACTAACACTCTTCGGAGTGTTTTTTTGTGCTATAATAAGAAGAAAAAAGAGGTATATTATGGAAGAGAAATTAATATATAAAGGCATTATTTTTGATTTAGTCCAAAAAGATGTCGAAATCAAAAATAAAACCTATAAAAGAGATATCATCCGTCATCCCGGTGGTGTCGGTGTGATTTGTATCGTCGATGGCAAGATCTTACTTGTAAGACAAGAGCGTCCAGCTATTGGTAAAGAAACATTAGAAATTCCGGCGGGTAAACTCGAATATGGTGAAGATCCAATGGAATGTGGTCTTCGTGAATTAAATGAAGAAACGGGTATGGCTTGTGATAAACTTGAACTTTTATTAAGTTTTGTATCCACCCCAGGCTTTTGCGATGAAAGAATCTGGATTTATAAAGCGATCAACCCAAGAAAAGCGGATATAAAACTTAGCTTAGATGAAGATGAAGAAATTGATACTTTGTGGCTGGATTTAGAAACTGCCTTTGAGTATACAAGAAACGGAAAGATTGATGATGGTAAGACTGTGATTGCGATCAGTCAAATGATGGTAGAAAGGAATTAAGATTATGAATTTTGTGGTGATTTCACCAAACTATCCAGAAAGCTACTGGATGTTTTGCAGGGGGTTAAAAGAAAATGGGGCTAAAGTTTTAGCCATTGTCGATACACCCTACAATCAATTGAAACAAGAATTAAAAGAATATTGTGACGAGATCTATGTTGTAAAAAGTTTCCATGATTATGATGAAATGGTCAAAGCTTGTGGTTATTTTACATTTAAGTATGGAAAGATTGACTGGATTGAATCCAACAATGAGGCTTGGTTGGATTTAGATGCACATCTTCGTGATGATTTCAATGTGAAAACAGGTTTTTCTCTAAAAAGAATTGAAGAACTTCAATCCAAGTCACAAATGAAAAAATATTATAAAGAAGCTAACGTTCCTGTGGCAGATTATAGAGTACTACATACACTTAAAGATGGCTTAGATTTTGCCGAACAAGTAGGCTATCCTTTAGTCATGAAACCCGATCATGGTGTAGGTGCAAGCATGACTTACAAGATCATGAATGCTGAACAATTAGAATCGGTATATATGCAGACAAAGGATCATGTGATGATTCTAGAACAATATATCGATGGAGATGTCTTTACCTTAGATGGTATTTGTGATGAAAACGGGGTTATTCGCTATTTAAACAGTTTAGAATATGTCGGCAATTGTATGGATTCTGTACTTTACCAACAAAGTATTGGTTGTTATACAACTTTTGAGATCAGTGATGAATGTCGTGACATTGTACAAAGAACAATCCATGCGTTTAAAATCAAGAATCGCTTCTTCCATTGCGAATTCTTTCGATTGAACCATGATGTACAAGGCTTAGGTGAAAAGGGTCGTATCTTTGGCTTAGAAGTCAACTTCAGACCTCCAGGAGGATTCTGTCCAGATTTAATGAATTATGCTGGAGAACTTGATGTCTATCGTTTATGGGCTGAAGTCATTTTGAAACAGAGTGCTTCTTATTCAAAGTTAAGAAGATATTCGGCTGGTTTTGTCGGAAGAAGAAATTCCATTAAATATCGTTTTACAGTAAAGGAAGTTGAAGAGATGTTTAAAGAAGATATGATTGAAGTCTTATATCTTCCTGAGGCTTTTGCGGCTGCCATGGGTGATGTTGCGATCATTGCCAAATTTACAAGTCCTGCAAGACGAGATGAATTCTTTAAAACCGCATTAAGAAGGAAGGATCGAGTATGATCGTTGAAAAAGAGCTTTTCATGACAAAGCTTAAAGAAAAAAGAAAAATCTTTATTTATCTACCCGATGATTATGAAACAAGTAATAAACAATACCCTGTTTTATATGCCTTTGATGGGCACAATATCTTTTTAGATGCGTATGCCACATATGGTAAAGCGATTCATATTCAAGAGCATATAGAAAAACTAGATATCGATCTGATCGTAGTCGGACAAGAATGTAGTCATGTTGGAAACAATCGTTTAAAAGAATACGCCCCCTACTCTTTCTATGATCCTGAATATGGTTCTTTTGAAGGTCAAGGTGAAGACACAATGGATTTTTTCGTAAATGAATTAAAGCCATATATCGATGAACACTATAGAACTAAGAAGACAAGAAAGAATACATTTATTGGTGGAAGCAGCTGCGGTGGTTTAATGGCTTTATATGCAGCCTATGCCTATTCCAATGTATACTCTAAGGCTATAGTGATTTCTCCTTATGTATTAGAAAGTATGGATGCAATTTTAAGTGATATTGATCAAAGAAACATTCAAAAGAATACTTTCATTTATCTATCTTGGGGTTCAAATGAAACAAGTTTGATGCATGAATTTGTTTGGCAAACGAAGGCTTGTACAGAAATTGGCAATGCCCTATCTAAAAAAGGAGTCAAAGTCTTATACAATGTCATTCCTGAAGGAAGACATTGTGAGGAAGACTGGGAAAAAGAATGCGATACATTCCTTCCTTTCATGGTACAATGAATCGAAGTGTAGTGATTCAAAAGCTTGAAACAAAAGCTAAACGCAAGATCATCATTAGTGATATTCATGGAAATTTAGATCTATATCAAGCTTTATTAAAAAAAATCAACTATAAACCGAATGTTGATTGTCTGATTCTTTTAGGGGATTTAGTTGAAAAAGGAAAACAAAATCTAGATACCTTACATTACATTATGCATCAAGTACAAAATGAAGATGTACATTGTATCATGGGAAATTGTGATTTTATTGCGAAAAATGTTCTATACTCCTATCGCTTGGATTTTTTAAAACATGTTCTTGGCTTTCGTAAAGAGAGCTTGATTCATGAAATGGCTAAAAATTTAAATATCGAAATCAAACAAAATAGCAATATGGCTGATGTTTGTCAAACATTGCGAAAACACTATTTAGATGAACTCTGTTTCTTAAATGATCTGCCTCATGTTTTAGAGGATGAAGATCATATTTATGTGCATGCGGGTATTGAATCAAATGGAAATTATGGAACCGACTTTAAACAAGTCATGACACACGCTTTCTTTTTAGAAACAAATGAAGTATTTAAAAAGAATGTAGTTGTCGGTCATATGCCTGTAACCGAATATTGTACGCATATTGCCTCTTTTGATCCTATTTATGATGCGAAACATAATATTTATAGTATTGATGGTGGTAATATGGTCAAATTTGGCGGTCAATTAAATGCTCTTATATTTGAAGATAATACCGTAAAGATGGATCGATGTGATTTTCTACAGGAAAGAAAAGTCATTCATGATGTCAATTATCATACACAAATTCCCTTCTTTATTACGTTCAATCATGGGAATGTACAAGTACTAGAACGATCAAATCTTCAATCCAAAGTCTATTGTCCCTACAATCATCGTACGTTCTGGGTTGAAAATGAGTTTGTGACCAAAGATATGAAGGCGTATGATTATACAAATTATGAGATTCCATTAAAAAAAGGCGATACCGTCAAAGAGGTATTCGCCTATCAAGACAAAGTTCAAATCAAAAAGAATGGTATACTAGGCTGGACCTATCGTTCAAACCTAGAATGATACTATTCTTTTTTTTCGATAGCTTGTTCTAAATATGTGATCAATGCGTGGACTTCATCTTCAGTAGTATGCCAGCTTGTCACAAATCGAATGACATAGTGATCATCACATTTTTCCCAGATTTCAAAATCAATGTTTTCACTTAAGAATTGGTATTGCTCCTTTGATACATTCACAAAAATCTGGTTGGTATCACTCTTCATAAATAAAGCATAGCCAAGTTCTTGTAGTTTTGATTGAATGGTCTGTGCTAAAAGCACCGATTGTTTCGCATATCTAAAGAAAGCATCGTGCTCAAATAAGCCTAAGAATTGAATGCCCAAAAGCCATCCTTTGGCAAGCATTGCCCCATTTTGTTTCATCACAAAACGGAAATATGGTTTTAATTCAGGATTTGAGATAACAACGGCTTCTCCTATTAAAGCACCATTTTTCGTACCACCAATATAGAATACATCACAAATATTGGCTAGATCATTTAAAGTATAATCCACAGTGGATAAGGCAACACCAAGTCTTGCTCCATCCATCATTAAATAGAGTCCTAGTTCATCGCAAACACGGCGAATATTCATCAATTCATCATATGTATAGACGGTTCCATATTCTGTGGCATTTGAAATATAAACCATTTTAGGATAAACCATGTGTTCATATGAAAGCATATGTGCATCAAATACTTTACGAATATCACTCGAATTGATCTTTCCTGCATAGTTGTTTACCGGAATTACTTTATGCCCTACAGCCTCAATCGCACCGGTTTCATGCGTTGCGATATGTCCTGTATCACAGGCAATAACAGCTTCAAAAGGCTTTAAACAAGCTTTGATGATAGTTTGATTGGTAATCGTTCCTCCAACTAAAAAGTGAATATCGACATCATAGTCTGGGATATGTTTTTTAATGGTTTCTTTTGCGCTTTGACAAATTTCATCCAGACCATATCCTGTAAAAGAATGGCCATTTGTGGTGTTAATATAATCCATGATTTCAGGAATACATCCTTGGCCATAATCATTTCTAAAAAATAACATTTTAATCAACTCCCAGAACTATTGTAACACAAAAACAGGTCTAATGACCTGTTTTAGCTTTTTATTCTTCTTTTAATCCCATGATTTCGTCTGTAAATAGACGAGCATCCATAAGTTTTAAATCTTCAGCGATGTATGGTTTGAATTCCATTTGATCTAATACATCTTTTTGTAAATCTACACCTGGAGCGATTTCGATTAATGTTAATTTACCATCAATCAACTTAAATACGGCACGCTCAGTGATATATAAGACTTTTTGACCTGTTTCATTCGCATAATCGGCTGAGAAAGTAACCTGTTCAATGTGGTTTTTGAATTTTTTGATTTGTCCTTCTTGATCAATTGTCAATTTACCATTACCAATTGTTTCTTTTAAACCTTTAGCTGTGAATGTTCCACAATAAACGACAACTGGTGAAGTTTGTGTAATATTGATAAATCCACCACATCCGGCAATTTTTGGTCCGAAACGAGAAACGTTGATGTTACCTTTTGAATCACATTCAGCAAGTCCTAAGAAGGCTTGATCTAATCCACCACCATCATAGAAGTCAAACTGATATGTCTGGTCAATGATAGCGTCTGGGTTTGTACATGCACCAAAGGCAGTTCCATTCATTGGAACTCCACCGATTCCTCCGGCTTCTACAGTCATCTTAAGTCCTGGTAAACCTTCTTCATTGGCAACATTTGCGATACCTTCTGGCATACCAATTCCTAAGTTGATAACAGCGGAAGGATCTAATTCCATGGCAGCACGACGACAAACAACTTTACGTGCATTTAATGGCATTGGTTCAATTGAATCAACTGGTACACGAATTTCACCACAGAATGATGGATTGTATGGATCTGAGTAAGTTTGCCAGTGGTTTTCAGGTTGTGCAACTACGATCGCATCCACATAAATACCTGGAATCTTAACGTCCATTGGTTTTAATGAACCACGTTCTACAATTTTTTCTACCTGTAGAATAACTTTACCACCACTGTTTTTAACAGCTTGGGCAATACTGATTGAATCTAAAGTCGCTGCTTCTTTACACATTGAGCAGTTTCCATCTTCATCCGCATATGTACCACGAATTAAGGCAATATCCAATGGGAATGATTTATAACGTAACCATTCTTCTCCATCCATATTGATCAATTCAACTAAGTCTTCTTTCGTGCGTTCATTCATCTTCGCACCTTCAAGACGTGGGTCAATAAATGTTTTCAAACCAATTTTAGTGATAACGCCTGGACGGTGTCCTGCGATTTCACGGAACATCAAACTGATGGTTCCAAGTGGTAAGTTGTATCCTTCTACTTTATTTTCAAAAACCAATTTTTGGAAAGTAGGAATCAATCCCCAGTGACCACCAATGATTCTTTTTAACAATCCTTCGTGACCCATGTGGTTCAAGCCAAGATCTGGTGTACCATCCCCTACACCGGCAGAGAACATAACTGTTAAATCTCTTGGGTGTCCAGTTTCTAAGAAACTCTTTTCAATGGCAACACTAAGTTCTTGAGGGTGACCCATTCCAATAAATCCACCAACACCAATTTTATCGCCATCTTTGATCATACTGATGGCTTCTTGGGCTGACATTACTTTTGACATTTAAATCATCCTTTCAAATAAATTATTTGTTTTTAAATTCTTTTTCTTTTACTTTGTTTACGAAGCATTCCATACCATAAGTCTGGTCTTCAGTAGCGAAGCAATCTGAGAAATCTTTAACTTCGATAGCGATAGCTGAATCCATATCTGTTTGAAGTCCAGCGTTGATTGCCTTTTTAGATTGAGCAACAGCGATTGGAGCGTTCTTGCAGATTCCGTTAGCCATCTTTAATGCAGTTGCCATTAAGTCTTCTTGAGGAACTACCGCATTTACTAATCCAATAGACAATGCTTTATCCGCTTTGATGTTACGAGCTGTAAAGATCATTTCTTTAGCAATTCCAGCAGGTACTAAACGAGCTAAACGTTGAGTTCCACCAAAACCAGGAGTAATTCCTAATCCTACTTCTGGTTGTCCAAAAATAGCATTTTCAGCTGCAATACGAATATCACAAGCCATGCTTAATTCGCATCCACCACCTAATGCGAAACCATTTACAGCTGCGATTACTGGGCAGTGTAAAGTTTCAATTTGACGGAAGATTTTGTTTCCGTAAGCTCCATATTCAGCAGCTTCTTCAACAGTTTTGTCTTTCATTTCAGCAATATCCGCACCAGCAACGAATGATTTACTTCCAGCACCAGTGATAACTACACAATAAGTATCTTTATCAGCTTCAACCGTGTTTACAGCTTCTTCTAAGTCGTTTAATACAGATGTTGATAATGCGTTTAATGCTTTTTCACGATTAATTGTGATAATTGAAACGTGACCTTGTTTTTCTAATAATACGTTTTCCATGATTTTTCTCCTCTAATATTTAAATAAAAAGTGAAACAACGAGTGTTTCACTTTAGTTATTTCACTAGTTGTAGCTGTAGAATCCTTGTTTAGTTTTTTGACCTAATTTTCCAGCACGAACCATTTTCTTTAATAATGTACATGGACGATATTTTGGATCTCCTGTTTCAGTATATAATACTTCCATTACATCTAAAACGATATCCAATCCAATTAAGTCACCCAAAGCCAATGGTCCCATTGGGTGGTTAGCTCCAAGTTTCATAGCTGTATCGATATCTTCAACACTTGCCAATCCTTCTTGGTAAATGAAGCAAGCTTCATTGATCATTGGAATTAAGATACGGTTAACTACGAATCCAGGTCCTTCAGCAACTTCTACCGGAGTTTTTCCTAATGATTTAGAGCATTCGATGATAGCTTCTTTAGTTTCAACTGGAGTATTTTCACCAGAGATAACTTCGACTAATTTCATACGATCAGCTGGGTTGAAGAAGTGCATACCGATAACGTTGTGTTTGATTCCATTAGCAATTTCAGTAACACTTAAACTTGAAGTGTTTGTTCCGAAAATGCAGTCTTCTTTACAGATTTCATCTAAAGTCTTGAATAAGTCTTTTTTGATTTCCATTTTTTCAAGAACAGCTTCAACGATTAAATCGCAATCAGCTAAGTCTTTGTATTCACCAGCAGTTAAGTTAGCTTTGATACCTTCTGCTTTTTCAGTAGTTATTTTTTCACGAGATACTAATTTGTCTAATTTAGCACCAATTTTGTTGATACCATTTTGTGCCCATTCGATTTTAATATCACATACAGTTACATTGTATCCAGCTGTAGCAAATGCATTGGCAATACCTTGCCCCATTGTTCCAGCACCAATAACACCTACATTTTTCATTTTAAATATGCTCCTTTTTATTATTCAGCTTTTGCAGCTTTAATTGATTCGACTAATAAAGGTAATACAGTTGCGCAGTCTCCAACAAATCCCATGTTAGAAATATTGAAGATTTCTGCTTGAGGGTCACGGTTGATAGAGATGATCAAGTCTGATTTATCCATACCAGCACAGTGTTGTACAGCTCCAGAAATACCGCAAGCGATATATAATGAAGGACGTACAGTCTTACCTGTTTGACCTACCTGACGATCTTTGTCTAAGAATCCATCTTCAACAACGGCACGTGTACAGCAAACTACACCACCTAATTCGTCAGCTACTTTTTGAATTACATCTAAGCAGTTTTCAGCACCACGACCAGCACCTACTAAGATGTCAGCTTTTGTGATATCTACATCTGCTTTAACTTTTTCGATTACTTTTTCTACGAATACTTGAGGATCTGTTGTTCTCCAAGTTGGTGTAAATTCTTCAACTTCACCAGTACGGCTAGTATCTGTTGGAGCCAATTCGAATACTTTTGGTCTGATTGTAGCCATCTGTGGACGAGTGTCTTTACATACGATTGTACCGAATAAGTTACCACCGAATGTAGGACGAGTTACGTCTAATAATGATTCGCCATTTTCTTTAGCATATTCTAAGTCAACTTCGATTTTAGTAGCATCAGCAGTTAGACCTACATTTAAACGAGCAGCTACACGTGGTGCTAAATCACGTCCTAGAGGAGTGGCACCAGTTAGCATTGAATCTGGTTTGTGAGCTAAAACAACTTGTGTTAAAGCATCAGCATAGAATTGAGTTGAATAGTCTTTTAATAAAGCATCATCAACAACGATTACTTTGTCAGCTCCATGACTAATAACTTCTTGAGCTTTTTCTTTTACATTTTCTCCAAGCAATACACCAACTACTTTGTATCCAAATTCAGGGATAGAAGCAACTAGTTTTCTTGCTTCTGAAATAAGTTCATAACTTACTTCTGCAATGTTTCCGTTTTCTTGTTCAACGAAAACGAAGATATCTTTATATTCTTCAAATCGAGCCATTCTACTTCATCCTCCCTACTTTGTAATGATTTGCTTTTCTTTCAAAGTCTTAGCAATCATATCTGCAGTTTCCTGCTCAGACAATGTGAATACTTCTGTTTTATCAGTAACGTCTTTTGTGAAAGTAGTCTTAACGGATGTAGGAGAACCCTTGAATCCAACTGTTTCAGGATCAATTCCTAATTCAGCATTTGTTAAAACTTCGATCTTGTCTTCTTTGCACAAGTCAACGATATTGTCACATTGCATGTAACGAGGTTTGTTCATTCCTGATAATGTCGTGATAACACATGGCAACTTAGCAGTCACGATTTGTTCAACATCTTCTAATGAACGTTTTACTGTGATTGAATCTTCTTTTACTTCTAAGATTTCATCTACGTAAGTAATTTGAGGAATATCCAAACGTTCAGCAGTTTGAGGTCCTACCTGAGCAGTATCACCATCGATAGCTTGACGACCAGCGATAACTAAGTCGAATCCTACTTTTTTCAAAGCAGCAGCTAAAGCGATACTTGTAGCACATGTATCAGATCCACCTAATACACGGTCAGTTAATAAAACACCTTTGTCAGCACCCATAGCAACGCCTTCTTTTAACATTTCAGCAGCTTTAGGTAATCCCATTGTCATTACAACAACTTCAGTGTCAGGGTTTTTGTCTTTTAATTCCAATGCAGCTTCCAAACCAGCTAAATCATCAGGGTTTGTGATTGCAGGAACACCGTCACGAATTAACGCACCAGTTTTTTTATCAACTGTGATTTCAGTTGAATCCGGAACTTGTTTTTCTAAAACAACGATTTTCATTTTCAACACCAATTCCTTTCTTACTTCAACATTGCGCCAGAGATGACCATACGTTGTACTTCTGAAGTACCTTCGTAGATTTCAGTGATCTTAGCATCTCTAAACATTCTTTCTACTGGTAAATCACGAGTATATCCGTATCCACCTAATAATTGGATAGCCTTAGTTGTAACTTCCATAGCAGTTTCAGCAGCAAATAATTTTGCTTCAGCAGCCAATTGAGTATAAGGACGACCTTCTTGTTTAGCAGTAGCTGCAGAGTATACTAACCAACGAGCTGCATCTGTTTTTGTTTGCATATCAGCTAATTGGAATTGAGTGTTTTGGAATTTAGCGATTGGACGACCAAATTGTTTACGTTGTTTTACATAAGCAACGGCTTCGTCGATAGCACCTTGAGCAATTCCTAATGCTTGAGCAGCGATACCAATACGTCCACCATCAAGTGTCTGCATGGCAATCTTGAATCCCATACCTTCTTTTCCTAATAAGTTTTCTTTTGGAATACGTACATTATTGAAAATTAATTCACATGTAGCAGATCCACGAATACCTAATTTCTTTTCGTGAAGACCGAATGTGAATCCTGGAGTTCCTTTTTCAAGAATGAAAGCAGAAATTCCACGAGTTCCCTTTGTTTTGTCTGTCATGGCAAAAATTACATATACATCAGCTTCTCCAGCATTTGTAATGAAGATTTTTGTACCATTGATAACATATTCGTCACCATCTAATACAGCTGTTGTTTGTTGTCCAGCAGCATCTGTACCGGCATTTGGTTCAGTTAAACCAAAGGCAGCTAATTTCTTACCTGTACATAGATCTGTTAAGAATCTTTGTTTTTGTTCTTCAGTACCAAATTGAGCAATTGGCCAAGTACCTAATGAAGTGTGAGCTGATAAAACTACACCACTTGTTGCACATGTTTTAGACAATTCTTCGATTGCTAAAATGTAGCATAAATAATCTGCGCCAGCTCCTCCATATTCGCGAGAATAAGGAATACCAAGCATCTTAGCTTGACGCATCACTTCTACAGATTCCTTAGGGAATCTTTCGTTTTCGTCAACATCCGCTGCGTTTTCTTTTACTTCGTTTTGCGCAACTTCTCTGAACAACTTTTGCATCATTAATTGTTGTTCTGTTAAATTGAAATCCATAAATGAAGTTCTCCTTTCCAGTTTTCTTGAACTATTCGAATTAGGACATCGATAGCATGAGAAAGTATGTTAAACTTTTCACACAGTCATATTCTACATACTTTTTTGAGCGTCGTCAATGATTTTGTTAATATTTTAACAAATTGTTTCAAATACCCTATCTTATTAATATATATTAAGTATTTTTAACATGTGAAATTATAAACAAGTGGTTGACATCCCCTATTTTAAGGACTAGACTAAGCATGTAAAGTGAATCTCGATTCAGAGTAGAAAGTAGGTATACAAATGAGAAAAGCTTATATTGTTGCTGCGAAACGTAGTGCAATTGGTACTTTTTTGGGAAGTCTAACAGATGTGGATTTAGCAACTGTTGGAGCTACAGTTTTAAAGGAAACTATTAAACAAGCAAACATTGATCCAGCAAACTTGGACGAAGTTATTATTGGTAACGTAATCGCTGCCGGTTTAGGACAAAACATTGCTCGTCACGTTGCATTCGATGCAGGTATTCCTGTTGAAGTATGTGCACAATCAATCAATATGTTATGTGGTTCAGGTTTAAAAGCCGTTATGGAAGCTACACTTCGTATTCAAGCTAACTTTGGTGACTTATATGTTGCTGGTGGTGTTGAATCTATGACTCGTGCTCCATTCATGTTGAGCTACAAAAACCGTACAGGAACTAAGATGGGAGACCAAAAATTAGTCGATGCTATGTTACACGATGGTTTAACAGATGCAATGTATGGAATTCACATGGGATGTACTGCTGACAACATCGCTAAAAAATACAACATTTCTCGTGAAGCACAAGATGAATTCGCATTTGCTTCTCAAGAAAAAGCTTTAGCTGCTATTGCTGCAGGTAAATTCAAAGATGAAATCGTTCCTATTACTTATAAAACTCGTAAAGGTGAAGTTGTATTTGATACAGATGAACACCCTCGTAAGACAAGCTTAGAAAAATTAGCTAAATTACGTCCAGCATTCAATGCTGACGGAACTGTTACTGCAGGTAATGCTTCTGGTATCAATGATGGTGCATCATTTACTATCGTTGCCAGCGAAGATGCTGTTAAAAAATATAACTTAACACCAATCGCTGAAGTTATCGGATTTGGACAAGGTGGAGTTGATCCACGAGTTATGGGACTTGGTCCAACACCAGCTATCTTAAACGCATTAAAATATGCAGATTTAAAAATCGAAGATCTTGACCTAGTTGAATTGAACGAAGCATTTGCTGCTCAATCATTAGGTGTTATCCACGAATTGGAAGAAGCTACAGGTATGGATCGTGAAGCCTTCTTAGCTAAGACAAACGTAAATGGTGGAGCTATTGCTTTAGGTCACCCAGTTGGTGCGAGTGGAAACCGTATCTTAGTTTCATTGTTATATGAAATGCAAAAACGTAAATCAAAAATTGGTCTTGCTTCCCTATGTATTGGTGGAGGACAAGGTGCCGCTGTTATCGTAAAAATGTGCGATTAATCAATAAGGAGACGAGTTCTCCTTATTTCTTTAGATTCACTTGTGAATTTTTTAATTTGTGATTGATTTTCATCATTCACTATGTTAAAGTTTAAAAGGTAAATGACTTATAGTCTTACATGGAGGAATATTAATATGACAAAAAAAGTAGTTTTAGCAGGTGCATGTCGTACTGCTATTGGTAAAATGGGTGGAGCTTTAAGTAACACTCCAGCTGCTGAATTAGGTTCTATTGTTATTAAAGAAGCATTGAACCGTGCAGGTGTTAAACCTGAACAAGTTGACGAAGTATTAATGGGATGCGTTATCCAAGCTGCTCAAGGACAAAACGTTGCTCGTCAAGCTAGTATCAAAGCTGGTCTACCAATTGAAGTTCCTGCCGTAACATTAAACGTTGTTTGTGGATCTGGTTTGAACTGTGTTAACCAAGCCGCTGCAATGATCATGGCTGGTCAAGCTGATATCGTTGTTGCTGGTGGTATGGAAAATATGTCAATGGCACCATATGCTATGACTAAAGCACGTTTTGGTTACCGTATGAACAACGCTACTATCGTCGATACAATGGTAAACGATGCATTAACAGATGCATTCAACCACTACCACATGATGATTACTGCTGAAAACATCTGTGATCGTTGGAACTTAACTCGTGAAGAATTAGATGAATTCTCAGCTAACTCTCAACAAAAAGCAGAAAAAGCTATGGCTGAACACAAATTCGATGATGAAATCGTACCAGTTCCAGTTAAAGTTAAAAAACAAATCGTTGAATTCAAAGTGGATGAAGGACCTCGTCCAGGAACAACTGTTGAAACATTGGCAAAATTACGTTGCTGCTCTGGTAAAGAAGGCGGAATGGTAACTGCTGGTAATGCTTCAGGAATCAATGATGGTGCTGCTGCAATCGTTGTTATGAGCGAAGAAAAAGCAAAAGAATTAGGTGTTACACCAATGGCTACTTGGGTACAAGGTGCATTAGCTGGTGTTGAACCAGAAATTATGGGTATTGGACCAGTGGCTGCTACTCGTAAAGTTATGGAAAGAACTGGATTAACAGTTGATGATATGGACTTGATCGAAGCTAACGAAGCATTTGCTGCACAATCAGTTGCTGTTGCTAAAGAATTAGGATTCGATATGAGCAAAGTTAACGTTAACGGTGGAGCCGTTGCATTAGGTCACCCAGTTGGAGCTAGTGGATGCCGTATTTTAGTTACATTACTACACGAAATGCAAAAACGTGATGCTAAGAAAGGTTTAGCTACACTTTGCATCGGTGGTGGTATGGGTTGTGCTACTATCGTAGAACGTGACTAATTTAAATCAATAATAACTAACTACTTCTAAAAAGAGATTCAGACAAAACTGAATCTCTTCTTTTTCTCTTACTTTTTAAAATTCAAATTATATTCTTTGCTATAATCAAAATGAAGGAATAACAATGAAATCAAATCTAAACCAAATACTATTTATTATCGCGGGAATATGTTTTATATTCACATATTTCTTAACAAAGAACATCGTCTACTTGCCATTAGGCATCTGTTGCTTTATTCTATCAAGCCAAAATAAAAGAGAAGACCGTTAAAGTCTTCTCTATTTTTCAATTTCCTTTAAGATGTTTTCAATCTTATTTCCCTGTTCAAGACTTGTATCTTGAATAAAGATCAATTCTGGCATCTTACGAATCTTTATTTTCTTTGCAACACCGGAACGAATAAATCCTTTTGATTGATTTAACACACGCATACCCGCATCATTACGACCTTGTTTCCCAAGGAATGTAACATAGACTTTGGCTTGTGATAAATCATTTGTACATTGTACATCCGTTACCGTGCAAAAACCTAAGTTCGGATTTTTCAATTCAAATTGAAGAATACGTGAAATCTCTCTTTGAATTGTCATCTCCATACGTTCTGTTTTTAATGACATACTATTCTTCCACTTCCTGATCTTCGAAGCCTTCTATAATATCTCCTACTTTAATATCGTTAAAGTTTTCAATTGTCATACCACATTCGTAACCATTTATAACTTCCTTAACATCATTGTCGAAACGACGTAATGATCCAAGTTTTCCTGTATAGATAACGATACCTTCACGAATCAAGCGAACTTTACAGTCACGTTTTATCTTACCATCCGTAACCATACATCCGGCAATTGTACCAATCTTACTTACCTTATAAATCTGACGAACATCCGCCTGACCAATAACAACTTCTTCATATACCGGTGCAAGCATACCTTTCATAGCAGCCTGTAATTCTTCAAGAGCCTTATAGATGATGTTGTGTAAACGGATTTCCACACCTTCTTCTTCGGCTTTTTTACGAATAGCTGCACTAGGACGAATGTTGAAACCATAAATAATCGCATTCGATGCACTTGCTAGTAAGATATCAGATTCTGTAATTGTACCTACTGTTGAACGAATGACATTGATACGAACATTTCCATCGACTTCTAGTTTTTCCATACTTGCCTTTAAAGCTTCGGCAGAACCTTGAACATCGGCTTTGATCAAGACATTGATTTCTTGAACATCACCCTCATCAATTTTCTTAGCCAAATCTTCCAAAGACATTGCACTTGTTGAATTACGTTCTTTTTCAATTTGTTTATCCAAACGATGACCAGCAATTTCAGCTGCTTTCTTATAGCTATCATAAGACATGAAGACATCACCAGCTCTAGGCACTTCATTTAGACCAATGATTTCAACTGGACAACTTGGTTCTGCATGTTTGATTTCCATACCACGATCGTTTGTCATCTTACGAACACGACCATAAGAAGTACCAACCACAACGCTGTCTCCCGTATGTAATGTACCACGTTGTACTAACACTGTCGCAACTGGTCCACGACCCTTATCTAACTTCGCTTCAATAACAGTACCAGAAGCATTTGTATCTGGATTTGCCTTTAATTCTTGCATATCTGCAACTAATAACATCGTTTCCAACAATTCTGGAACGCCTGTTCCCTTTTTCGCAGATACTTGAGTAAAGATTGTATCTCCACCCCATTCTTCAGGCATAATTCCTAGTTCACTCATTTCGGACATGATACGATCTGGATTTGCGCCTGGCTTATCAATTTTATTAACGGCAACTACAATTGGAACACCAGCAGCTTTGGCATGGTCTACCGCTTCTTTTGTCTGAGGCATTACACCATCATCGGCCGCAACAACGATAATTACGATATCCGTTACTTCCGCACCACGAGCACGCATTGCAGTAAAGGCTTCGTGACCTGGTGTATCTAAGAATGTTACTTTTCTTCCCTTTAAGGATACCTGGTACGCACCAATGTGTTGTGTGATACCACCAAATTCACCTTCTGTAACATTCGCTTTACGAATTGTATCCAACAATGTTGTTTTACCATGGTCAACGTGACCCATGATTGTGACAACTGGAGGACGAGGTACTAATTTAGATTCGTCTTCTTCTACATTTTGAAGTTGTTCTTCAATATCATCTTCGTCAACAACAACTTCTTTATGTACTTCTACATTGAAGTTCATACAGATCAATTCAATATCCTCATCTGATAATACTGTATTGATTGTTGACATATTTCCCATCATAAATAAGAATTTAATGATTTCAGAACTATTTTTGTGAAGCAATTGTGCTAACTGACCTACAGTAATCGCATCACTATATGTGATTTCCTTTACTGCTTCTTCCTTTTTAGGTGCATTAGACTGATACGAACTCTTATGCCCTTTTCGATTTGGTTTCTTTTTGTTTTTATTGTTGTTGTTATAAGCCATCGAATCACCTAACCTTTCATCTTTTCGATAATCACTTTGGCAAAGCCACTATCTACAATCGCAATAGCACTCATCTTTTTATAAGAAACATCATCTAATACAGATGGTTCTACCACTATATACGGCACATTGTAATATGTGCATTTATCCTGAATCTTCTTCATACGGTTTTGTCCGCATAAAGAAGATACAAGTACAAGTTTTGCTTGAGATTTTTGAATACTAACAAGTAAAGAATCACCCTTTGCTACTTTACCAGCACGATATGCTAGCTGTATCAAATTCGTAACTTTATTCATTGGTAATGATTGCTTCTAATTCCTGATATACTTCATCGGGAATTTCAGTTTCTAAAGCCCTTTGTAAAGCCTTATTCTTTTTGGCAAGAGCTAACGTTTCTAAGCTTTTAGAAATATAAGCCCCATGCCCATTCTTTTTACCTGTTAAATCGATCTCAATTGTTTGTTCAGGTGTACGTACCACACGAATCAAATCCTTTTTAGGGAAACGCTCTTGCGTTACGACACATTTTCGCATTGGAATCTTACGCATGAAACCAACTCCTAGTCATCATAATATTCATCATATTCTTCGTAGTCAACATCATCGTCCCAGGCATTTTCATCTTCATATTCCTGTTCTTCGATTTCAGCCAACTCTTCATCCGAATAGATTGGTTTCATATCTTCATAGTTAAATTTCTTAACTTCAACTGGTTTCTTTTCTTCTTCAACCTTTTCTTTTTTAGGTTTAGAAACTTGAGGCTCTTCTTGTTTATTTGAAGCATCCGCCATAGATTCAAACTTAGAAGTATATTCCTTTACATCAGCAGCTGTCTTTTCTTTACGATTTTGTTTCGCAATACGAGCCAATTCTTCCATTTCATCGACTTCTTTTTCTTCAACCACATTCTCTTTTTCAAATAAAGTATCTTGGGCATGTTCTTCAACTGCATCCACTTCTTCATCTTCATATGTGAAATCAGCAACATCGATGTTTTCAATATCGGCTTCATTTGATTTTAATTCATCAATCTTCTGTTGTTGTTTATAAGCACGTTCTTTAGCTTTCTTTTCTTCATATTCTTCTTGCATTTTTGCACTGATAGCCATGTAGTCAATACCCAATTCCTGCATTTCGCTTTCCGATTTGATATCGATCTTGTGGTTTGTTAATTTAACAGCCAAACGCGCATTTTTACCACGCTTACCAATTGCTAGTGATAATTGGTTATCTGGAACAACAACGATCAATCCATCTTTTACATTTTCATTTGGAATCACCGCAACACCCACACTTGGACTTAATGCGTTCGCAATCAATTCACTAATGTTGTCAGACCATTCGAAGATATCGATTTTTTCACCATTCAATTCTTCAATGATTGTTTGTACACGACTTCCACGAGGACCAATACATGCTCCAATTGGGTCGATGTTTTCATTGTGTGAATAAACCGCAATCTTACATCTTTCACCTGGATCTCTGGCAATCGCTTTGATTTCAATGATTCCATTGTAGATTTCTGGAACTTCACGTTCAAATAAACGACGAACAAATACTGGAGTTGCACGAGATACTAAAACTTGAGCACCCTTTGTTTCTTTGTTGACTTCTGTAATCACAACTAAGATGTTGTCGCCTTCTTTATAATGTTCTGTTGGAATCTGAGCTGATTTTTTCATCATCGCAAATGTTTTACCAATATTTACGATCACAAATTTTTCTTCAACTGTTTCAATTGTTCCTAGAACCATTTCATCAACTTTATCGCAATATTCTTCGTAAACCAAGGCTTTTTCAGCTTCACGAATCTTTTGCTTCATCACGTTTTTGGCAAGTACAACAGCCGCACGATCAAAATCTGTGAAATCCACTTCTTCACCAACCATATCACCTAATTGAATATTTGGATTTTCTTTTTGAGCTTCTTCCAATTCGATTTCTAATTCATCATCTTCAACTTCTTCAACAACCATACGCTCGTGGTAAATGTGAATTGTTCCATCTACAATGTCTACACGAACATACGCATCTGGAATTTCGATGTGTTTGCGGTAAGCCTTTGTCAAAGCTTCTTTTAAAGCATCTTCAACAATTTCCTTTGTTAATTGACGATCTGTTTCAATGCCCTGTAGAGCTTTTGCTAAATCTGCAACTTTAATTTTTGGTTTCATCTTTTTTCTCCTATACCTTTACAGCCGTCATAATCAGCTGAATGTTACTCTTTTCAATAGTGATCTTCTTTGTTCTTGTCTTATCACGATATGAAATCGTTACATCATTTTCTGTCGCTTCAACAAGATCACCAATGACTTGATCTAAACCTTGTTTTGGATCCTTCATTTTGACAAATACATATTTGCCAACGGCTCTTTGAATTTCTTCATCCGTACGAAGCTCTCTTTCCGCTCCTGGCGAACAAACTTCAAGCATGTATTCTTTGGCATACCAGTCTTTTTCATCGAGCATTGTACCAATCGCATCTGAGCATGATGCACAAGTATCCAAATCCATTGTACCGTCTTCTTTTTCAACCGAAACTCTTAATAATGGTGTACCCTGATTTGTAATCCATTCTAATTCATACAAATGGCATCCATTGTCCTTAAGAACTTCTTCAATCCATTCTTTAAGATTGTCCATACATTTCTCCTTAGTGCAAAATATAAGGAGTGGTACGACCCACTCCTTGAATTTCTATACAATGTATTTATAGCACAAAAAAGCTTTATTTGCAACTATTTGTTTTCTTCAAGCTCAACATGACGAAGAATAATCGTCTTAATTAGCTCAGCTGCAAGCTTTGGATCATCATTACAAACAATATATTTATATTGAGATACCATCTTCATTTCGTTGCTAGCCTTGGCAAGTCGTTGCTGAATGATTTCTTCAGGCTCTGTGCTACGACCACGAATACGTCTTTCCAATTCCTCCATTGAAGGTGGAATAATAAAGATCGAAATCGCATCCGGACACTTTTCCTGTACTTGAATAGCTCCCTGCACTTCAATTTCCAATAAGACATTCTTTCCTTCATCGCGTAAACGATTGACTTCCTTTAAGGGTGTTCCATAATAGTTTCCGACAAACTCGGCCCACTCTAAAAGCTCACCTTCCTGAATGGCTTTTTCAAAATCTTCACGTGTTGAGAAGAAATAATCTCTTCCATCCACTTCTCCAGCACGTGGCTTACGTGTTGTCATCGATGTAGAATACGCTAAATTTAGGCGTTCATCTGTTTCAAAATATTTTCGAATTGTCCCTTTTCCAACACCACTAGGACCACTCAAAATGATTAATAGACCTCTTTGCATGACAATCTTGCTCTCCCTCTTTTCATCCATTTTACAAGTCCAAACCATGTGTGTCAAATTTAATTTAACTATGTAGTGATTACGCATGAAATAATCTTCAATTTTCCATGTTTGAAGATTATTTATTTTTTT
>NZ_QSPK01000022.1 GCF_003436425.1 Eubacterium sp. TM05-53 | reverse complement strand
AAAAAATAAATAATCTTCAAACATGGAAAATTGAAGATTATTTCATGCGTAATCACTATATAATTTTTCGGAATTTGAAATATCGAACGATATCATGTATAATGCTCGCATGACAGATAATACATCAATGTTAAAAAAGATTGTCGACTTAATGATCGACATCATCTATAAGACACACACCTATTTCTTGAGTATGAATGACTCATTTGAAGCACAATTATCCGATAAGCAACTTCACTTCTTGATTATTGGCTTGTTGGGGATTGCCATGCTTATAGTGATTTATCCATTATTTAAGTGGATGGCTAAAAAGAACTTAACGGTTTTAATTAGTTGGTTCTACGTATTTACTGTACTTGTAGTTATCACATTTGCGATTGAAATAGGCCAATGGTATTCGCATACAGGCGAAATGGACTTCAACGATATTTTGGCAGGTTTGGTTGGCTATTTTGCGATGTCCTTTATATTCCTGCTTGTGGTGGCAATCATCGAACTCATTAAATCGATTTTTAAGAAGAAATAATCAAAAGTTATTTCTTTTTTTTTGATTCCATTTGTGGGATGATTAAATCAGAAAGAAGGAATGCATATGCGTACACGATTTTATAATGCACGTATCCTCACAATGAAGGATTTTGATGCTTTTTCAGGTGAAGTTTGGGTAGAAGACAACAAGATTTCATATGTAGGTAAACATAAAGAACATGCTTGTTCGTTTGACCGAGAAATAGATGTATACCAGAATCTAATTATGCCAGGATTTATTAATGCGCATACCCATTCTGGAATGACATTTTTAAGATCGATGGCCGATGATATGCCACTTCAACAATGGCTAAATGAAAAAGTATTCCCTATTGAAGCTAAATTAACGCAAGATGATATTTATTATTTTTCTAAACTTGCGATATTAGAATATCTAACAAGTGGAATCACTTCGAATTTTGATATGTATTTAAATCCAGAAGCTATTGTTAAGGCAAGTCTAGATATGAATTATAGAACGGTATTATGTGGTGCAGTTAATGATTTTTGTCTATCCGTAGAAGATGTAGAACGTTGTTTTAATGAATATAATCAAGAAAATAGTTTGATTTCTTATATTCTTGGCTTTAGTCATGAATACACAAACCCAAAAGAAAAGATTCAACAAGTAGCGGCATTATCGCATAAATATAAAGCACCTGTTTATACACATTTAAGTGAAACAGAATTTGAAGTATCCACATGTAAAGAAAAGACGGGGCTTAGTCCTGTTGAATACTTATGTGATCTAGGCGTATATGACTATGGTGGAGGTGCCTTCCATTGTGTGCACATGAGTGAACATGATTTAGATTTATTTCAAAAAAAACATTTAAATATCATCACAAATCCTGCGTCCAATCTAAAACTTGCCAGCGGTATAGCTCCAATCCAATCGATGCTTCAACGAAATATCAATGTATGTTTAGGAACGGATGGTGCGGCAAGTAATAATTGTCTAGATATGTTTAGAGAGATGTTTTTGGTTACGGGATTGGCTAAATATAAAAATTGTGATGCTTCTGCAGTTGATGCTTATGAAGTGTTGAAAATGGCAACCGTAAATGGAGCTAAAGCTTTAAATTTAAATTGTGGGGTATTAGAAGCTGGAAAGTTGGCAGATTTAATTATTTTAGATCTACATCAACCAAATATGCAGCCAATGAATAATATCGCAAAAAATATTGTATACAGCGGATCTAAATCCAATGTAAAATGTACCATGGTCAATGGTGAAATCTTGTATGAAGATGGACATTTTCATGTCGGGTTTGACATGGAATCCTTATATGATGAAGTACAAAAAAGGGTAGAGAGGTTAATGCGATGAATATACAGATTTTTGGGAAGAATAAGTGTTTTGATACTAAGAAAGCACAACGCTATTTTAAAGAAAGAAATATTAAGTTTCAGTTTATCAATTTAGATGAAAAAGAAATGAGTAAGAAAGAATTTGAGAGTGTACTTAGACAAGTTGGCATTGATTCCATGATTGATCCAAAAGCTAAGGATAAAGAATTATTGACGATGTTGAATTACTTGTCAGATAAAGAAGATAAAGTGTATCTCAATCAGCACATATTAAAAACGCCAATCGTGCGTAACGGCAAATTGGCGACAGTAGGCTATGAACCAAATGTTTGGAAAACATGGGATTAGTCTTTGTATAAGAAACAATCTTTTTCGTGTGAATAAATCACACCAATGGCTTGAAGATAGGAGTATATAATGGTACTTCCTACAAACTTCATGCCTCTTTTTTTTAGATCATTTGAAATGGAATCTGAAAGAGCTGACGTTGTTTTTTCTGTTTCATAAATGATTTGTCCATGGGTAAAAGTACACAAGTAATTATAAAATGTCTGATATTCAGATTGGATGGATTTAAAAATTTTCGCATTGGAAAGACTCGCGTTTATCTTTAATTTGTTTCGAATGATATTTGGGTTCTTTTTTAATTCTTCGATTTTATTTTCATCGTACGCAATGACTTTATCGATGTCAAAATCATCATAGGCTTCTTTAAAAGCTTCTCTTTTATTTAGAACACACTGCCAACTTAAACCGGCTTGAAAAGATTCAAGGATCAACATTTCAAATAGATATTTTTCATTTGTATTCAGTCTTCCCCATTCATGATCATGATATTCTACATATTTTGGATTGTTTAGATTACACCACGCACATCGTTTCATGATTCCATTTTAAAGTAGATAAAATGTGGATTCAATGATAAAATTGAATCAGTTGGTTATTCTCGTTTGAGAATAACGGAAAGGATTTTATGCAAGATTCATTTGGTCGAAATATAAATTATATGCGAATTTCATTAACAGACAGGTGTAATTATGCTTGTTACTACTGCAAGCCAGATATCTCCAAACACCTTTGTCATTCGGATATATTAACATATGAACAACTCTTAGATATTTGTAGATGTGCTGTATCTTTGGGAATTACTCGATTTAAAATTACGGGTGGAGAGCCCACACTTCGTAAAGGCTATATTGAATTTATTCGTAGTTTGAAAGATTTAATTGGTGTTGAACAAGTAACACTAACAACGAATGGAAGTTTATTTTCTTTTACAGATTTAGATGAACTCAAAAAGATTGGACTTGACTGTATTAATTTTTCAATTGATACGCTCGATGAATCTGAATATTTAAAGATTTGTAAGAAGAATGATTTGAAGAAGGTTTTGTTGAATTTAGAATATGCCTATAAAATTGGTGTTCCGGTTAAAGTGAATTGTGTTGTGGACAATCTATTTTCATTTTCTCGATTTGAATCAATGTTACAACTCATCAAAGATAAAAAGATTGCGCTACGATTCATTGAATTGATGCCACTAAAATATAGTGATCGAAACACAAAAATGAATGAACTGATTGAATATGTACAAAAGAATTACACATTAAATGCGTGTGATGAAAAGTTAGGAAATGGACCAGCTCATTATTATACGATTGGTGATTATGAAGGTTACATTGGCTTTATTGAAGCGTTACATAATAAGTTTTGTCAAGACTGCAATCGCATACGCTTAAGTAGTGTAGGACGATTGAAATTATGTTTATTCCATAGTGATGGAGTGGATTTAAAACCTTATCTAAATAATTTGGAAGAGCTTGAGAAAACGATGGCTTTTTGGATCTTCAAAAAGCCTAAAGAACATCATTTTGAAGAAGAACATTCGTCGACGGTGATGAATGAAATTGGAGGGTAAAATGGAATTAACACATTTTGATGAACATGGAAATGCACGTATGGTCGATGTAAGCGAAAAGGATGTTACTTCAAGAAGTGCTTGCGCTGTTGGAAGTATATTGGTAAATGAAGAAATTCTACATAAAATTGAGCAGAGTGACATGAAAAAAGGAGATGTATTAGGTGTAGCTCGTATCGCCGGAATCATGGGCGTAAAAAAGACGAGTGAATTGATTCCTTTATGTCATCCTTTAATGATCAATAAGGTCAATATTGATTTTGAAATGGATAAAGCGAATTGTTTGATCTATGCCTACTGTACCGTGAAGTGTAATGGAAAAACAGGTGTAGAAATGGAAGCTTTGACAGGTGTAAATATTTGCCTTCTGACAATTTATGACATGTGTAAAGCTGTAAGTAAAGATATGGAAATTAAGAATGTACATTTGGTTTCTAAATCAGGTGGAAAGAGTGGAGATTTTGTATGGAAGGAATAATTAAGGCAATTTGTATCAGTGAACAAAAGAGAACGGAAAAACATCCAGTTCAAGATATTGAAATTATTGAAAATCATGGACTAGAAAATGATGCGCATGCAGGTAAGTGGCATCGCCAAGTTTCTTTATTATCGTATGAAAAGCGTGAAGAATTTAAGGCTAAAGGAGCTGATGTAGAAGATGGTGCTTTCGGAGAAAACTTACTTGTATCAGGTATTGAATTCACAAATTATCCAGTAGGAACACAGTTTAAGATTGGGGATGTATTACTAGAATTGACACAAATTGGTAAAAGCTGTCATTCTCATTGTGCAATTTATCATCAAGTCGGTCAATGTATTATGCCGCATCTTGGTGTATTTACGCGTGTTTTACATGGTGGACATATTTGTGTAGGAGATAAAGTGGAAGTTATTGAAAATAAAGATACTCGAATGCGTGTAGCCGTATTGACATTAAGTGATAAGGCAAGTGTTGGGCAAAGAGTGGACAAGAGTGGTCCGCTGATTGAAAAAATCATGACGGAACAAGGATACAATGTGACAAGTGTGACAGTGATTGCGGATGATGAGAATGAAATTGTTTCGCAATTGATCAATTTAAGTGATCGTTGCCAAAATGATTTGATTCTTACAACCGGAGGTACTGGACTTAGTGTTCGTGATGTGACGCCAGAAGCCACAATGAAAGTTATGACAAGAAATGTTCCAGGTATTAGTGAAGCATTGCGCTATGAATCGATGAAATATACAAATAAGGCCATGTTGTCTCGTGGCGCAAGTGTATTAAGAAATCAGACTTTGATTATTAACTTGCCAGGAAGTCCTAAGGCAGTTAAGGAAAGTCTAGATATTATTTTAGGCCCGTTAAAACATGGCTTAGAAATTATGAAGGGTGAAGCGAGTGAGTGCGCAAGGAAGTAATTTAGATTTAACTCCAATCTGGATATCTTTAAAAACGGCAAGTATCACAATTGTAATTACGTTTATTTTAGGATTACTGGCCGCATGGTGGATCTATTCAAGAAAGAGTGAGGCATTAAAAATAATCTTTGATGGAATCTTTACGTTACCTATGGTTTTACCACCTACAGTAGCTGGCTTTTTCTTGTTGATGATCTTTGGTGTGAATCAACCCATAGGAAAATTCTTTATGAATGTATTTGGCATTCGCATCGCTTTTAGCTTTAGTGCTACTGTAATTGCAGCCGTAGTGATTTCATTTCCACTCATGTATCGAAATGCCAGGGGTGCTTTTGATCAAGTGGATACGGATTTAGTGTATGTCGCAAGAACTTTGGGTATGAATGAATGGAATATTTTCTTGAAAGTATTGATCCCAAATGCTTTACCTGGAATTATCAGTGGGGGTGTACTAGCTTTTGCGCGTGGCCTAGGTGAGTTTGGCGCAACGGCAATGCTTGCAGGAAATATTATTGGTAAAACTCGAACACTTCCAGTTGCAGTTTATAGTGAAGTGATGAGTGGGGATATGGAATCAGCCGCCTTTTATGTGTGGGTTATCATTGGTATTTGTTTTACAGCCGTGATTTTGTTGAATCTATATCAACTATATGTGCGAAAGAAAAGGAGTTTCTAAATGTTGGAAGTACAAATATATAAGAAGCTTGCAGAATTTGATTTAGATGTTTCTTTTCAAGTGAAGGACAATATTCTAGGACTGATGGGAGCTTCAGGCTCTGGCAAAAGTATGACATTAAAATGTATTGCTGGAATTGAAACGCCGGATAAAGGAAGAATTGTTTTGAATGATCGTGTTTTATTTGATTCAGAAAAGAAAATCAATGTTCCAATTCAAAAGCGAAACGTGGGCTATATGTTTCAAAGTTATGCTCTATTTCCTAATATGAATGTATATGAAAATATAAGTGTGGGACTAAGGGCTAGAAAAGTAAAAGATGTGGATATCGTAGTTAAGAAAGTGATGCAACAATTTCAAATTAGTGAACTTGCTTCAAGATATCCCAAACAATTATCGGGTGGACAAAGACAAAGAGTGGCATTGGCTCGTTTGATGGCGTATGAACCAGATGTTCTTTTATTGGATGAACCATTTAGTGCTTTAGATGAAGATTTGAAGGAAGATTTATTACAGGAGCTTAAAAGTGAACTTCAAATTTCAAAACCAGTTATTTTTGTATCGCACAATAAGGAAGAAGTAAATTATTTATGTGATCTAAAATATAAAATTAAACAAGGAGAGATCAGATGAAAAAAGGTTTAAGTATTTTATTGGCTGGAGTGATGGCCACAAGTTTATTTGGTTGTAGTTCAAATGAACCAAAAGAACAAGTAAAACTTACAATTGCGGCAGCTGCCAGTTTGGAAAATGCATTTGAAGAAGAATTGATTCCAATGTTTGAAAAAGAATATCCAAATGTAACGATTGAAGGTGTCTATGATAGTAGTGGAAAATTACAGCTTCAAATTGAAAAAGGCTTAGATGCGGATGTCTTTTTTAGTGCAGCTACAACACAGATGAATGTATTAAAAGATGAAGATTTAGTGGATGCGGATTCGATTTCAAATGTATTAGAGAATAAATTGGTGTTGATCAAAGGAAAAGACAGTAATACATCAGTCACTGGTTTTGACAATATTAGTGATGCTTCAATCATTGCGATTGGAGATCCAGAAGTAGTTCCAGCGGGAAGCTACGCAAAGGAAGCTTTGACAAATTTAGGTGTATGGGATTCTATCCAAGATCGTTTGAGTTTAGCTGGAAATGTAACGGAAGTATTGTCTCAGGTTGAAACACAAAATGCAGAAATTGGTTTGGTTTATGCGACAGATGCTGCAAGTAGTGATAAAGTAGAAGTAGTGGCAGAGTGCGATAATTCATTATTAGCTACACCAGTACTCTATCCAGTGGGTCGTGTATCGAGCACAAAGCATAAAGAGGAAGCGGATTCATTGATTCAATTTTTAAAGAGCGATAAAGCTTTAAAAGTATTCAAGAAATACGGATTTAAAAAAGGAGAGTAAGATGAAATTAATCAAGACTGAGGATGCCGTAGGGCATGTACTTTGTCATGATATAACACAGATCATTAAGGGTGTCACAAAAGATGCCCTTTTTCGTAAGGGTCATATCGTGACAGAAGAAGATATTCCTTTATTATTATCAGTGGGAAAAGAACATTTATACGTTTGGGAAAATGATGAAAGTATGATGCATGAAAATAATGCAGCTATGGTTTTACTCGATATGTGTAAAAATGATTATATGTCGTATGGTGAGATCAAAGAAGGAAAAATCGAATTAAAAAGTGAGATTCATGGTTTGTTTAAAGTAGATCGTAAGGCTTTGTTTACAGTAAATTCATTTGGACAGATGATGATCGCGACAAGACACTCAAATACAGTAGTAAATCCGGGGGATAAACTTGCGGGTATGCGTATTATTCCTTTGGTGATTGAAAAGGAAAAGATGGATAAAGCTAGATCACTCATCACATCTAGTATTCTTGAAATCAAGCCGTTTGTATTAAAGAAAGCAGCTGTGATCACAACAGGAAGTGAAGTGTATAAAGGAAGAATTCAAGATACATTTACACCAGTTATTCAAACTAAATTGGCTGAGTTTGGCTGTGAAATGGTGTATCATGCGATTTGTGATGATGACGATAAAATGGTGACAGAAAAAATCAATGAAGCTTTAAAACAAGGGGTAGACATTGTACTTTGTACAGGTGGAATGAGTGTGGATCCAGATGATAAAACACCATTGGCAATCAAGAATACAGGTGCCAATATTATTAGTTATGGTTCTCCGGTTCTTCCTGGTGCTATGTTTTTACTTTCCTATAAAGGAGAAGTTCCAATTGTGGGTCTTCCAGGCTGTGTGATGTATGCCAAAAGAACGGTATTTGATTTAGTGCTTCCTCGTTTACTTGCCAAAGATGTAGTGACATATGAAGAGCTATGTGATTTAGGTGAAGGTGGATTGTGCTTAGGATGTAAGGTGTGCACATATCCAAATTGTGGATTTGGAAAATGAGATATAAACTAAAGATTCAAATTGGTAATAATGAACCGGATTTTGGCAAGGGCGTTGTAGAACTGTTGGAATTATGCGATAAGTATGGTTCCTTATCAAAGGCCTATAAAGAAATGGGAATGTCAAATTCAAAGGCTTGGAAAATCATAAAAAGAGCGCAAGAAGATTTAGGTTATGAACTTGTTCATACGACAAGTGGTGGAAGTTTTGGTGGAGGCTCTCAATTAACTTTAGAGGGAAAAGAATTGGTTCGTAAATATAAATTGTTTCAAGAAAAAATAGAAACGTATTCAAAACAAGTATTTAAGGAAGTATTTGAAAATGAGTAAAGAGGAAGTATTGATTATTACTTTTAAAAGTATTCAAGATGTTCTAGATTTGGAGTCTAAGACAAAAAATGGGCGTATGATACCTGTTCCAAGTTGTGTTAAGGCAGGGTGTGGCATGTGTTTTATGTCGAAGGATCTAGATGAGCAAAAGTGGAAACTCTTTTTAAAAGAACAAGACATTTTGTATGAGGATATAGTAAGGGTGAATTTTTGATGAACGAAAAAATATATTGTAAGAGTGGTGGATGTAGTGCTAAATTAGGCGCAAAAAAATTGAGTCATATTTTAGAAAAAATTGATTCATTTAAAGATGAAAATGTCTTAGTTGGATTTGATTCAAGAGATGATGCAGCTGTCTATCAAATTGATGAAAATCATGCCTTTGTATCTACTTTGGATTTCTTTCCACCCATGGTAGAAGATCCATATTTGTATGGTCAGATTGCGGCAACAAATGCACTCAGTGATATTTATGCGATGAATGGTACGCCTAAAACGGCTTTAAATATTGTGTGTTTTCCAGATAATGAGGATTTGAATATTTTGGGTAAGATCATTGAAGGAGGAAATTCTAAGCTGGTTGAAGCTGAGTGTGCACTAGCTGGAGGGCATTCCATTCGTGATGATTCCATTAAATATGGTTTGAGTGTGACGGGTTTAGTAGACCCAAAAGACGTAAAGAAAAATAATGGCACACAATGTGGGGATGTCTTGATTTTGACGAAGCCTTTAGGTGTTGGTTTGACTTTAAATGCGTTGCGTATGGATGATTGTTCTAAAGAAATGCAGGAAAGAGTCTTTAAAAGTATGACTACATTAAACAAGTATGCTTGTGATGTTTTAAAAAAATATGATGTGCATGCTCTAACCGATGTAACGGGTTTTGGCTTGTTGGTGCATTTAAATGAGATGCTAGACGAAAAAAATAGTGCAGTGATTTATAAGGATTCGATTCCATATTTTGATGACTGTCAAAAATATGTCGAAGAATTTTATTTAAGCGGGGCTGCCCAGACCAATCGCAATAGTGTAGAGGGTAAGATTCGTTTTGATTGTGATTTCTTTACAGAAGAAATCTTGTTTGACCCACAAACGAGTGGTGGCTTATTAGCTAGTGTATCTAAAGCGGATTTAGAAATGCTAGAGAAAGATTTCAAGGAAAATAATCTTGAATTGTATGTTGTGGGTGAAGTCATTGAGAAAAATGAATATAATGTATATGTAAGAGGTAGGAAGATATGAAAACTTTAGATTGTAGAGGATTGGAGTGTCCACTTCCAGTCGTAAAGACAAAGGAAGCTTTAAAAGAGGAAAATGTAGTATCCACAATTGTGGATAATGAAATTGCGGTTGAAAACTTAACGAAGTTTGCGAAAGTAAAAAATTATATGGTAAATTCTAAAAAAGAGGGTAAGGATTATATTGTTGAAATTTCAAAGGGTGATGAAGAAGCAGATTTTGAAGTGGAATACACATATGCGGACTGCAGCTTGGCTAAGCCTAAAATGGTTGTTGTGTGCGCAAGTAATGTGATGGGTTCAGATCCGGATTTAGGTGCGATTTTAATGAAATCATTTATTTTCTCTTTGACAAAACAAGATGTATTGCCAGATGAAATGATTTTCTATAATGAGGGTGTAAAAATCACAACGACAAAGAATGAAACTCTAGAAGATTTGAAATATTTAGCAGATAATGGAGTTGAAATTGTTAGTTGTGGAACTTGTTTGGATTTCTTCCATTTAAAAGAAGAACTTCAGGTGGGTTCAGTCACAAATATGTATGATATTGTAGAGAGAATGGAGAAGGCTGATAAAATTATCAAGCCATAAAGCTTATGAATAAATGTGTTATTGTGCGTGGTGGAGGAGACATAGCGACAGGGACAATATATAAACTTGTAAAAAGTGGATTTCAAGTATTGGTGCTAGAAGTTGAAAAGCCAAGCGCAATACGAAGAAATGTTGCCTTTTGTCAGGCTGTGTATGAAGGAAAATTTACGGTTGAGGATATGACGTGTGTTTTAGTTTCAACGATAGAAGAAGCTAAAGCGGTGATGGCTAAAAATCAAGTCGCAATGATGGTAGATCCAAATGGGGAAATGATTTCTAAAATAGAACATATTGCCTTGGTGGATGCGATTCTTGCCAAGAAAAATTTGGGTACGACAATGGATATGGCACCTATCACAATTGGTTTAGGTCCTGGTTTTTGTGCAGGAAAAGATGTGCATGTGGTTATAGAAACTATGCGTGGGCATAATCTAGGAAGACTGATTTATGAGGGTTGTGCCTTGCCAAATACGGGTGTTCCTGGAAATATTAAGGGATATTCTAAAGAAAGAGTGATTCATTCTCCTTGTGCAGGTGTTTGTCACAATGTTAAAAAGATTACGGATATAGTGGAAATGGGAGAAATTATTGCGTATATCGATAAGACACCAGTGTATGCGAGTATGTCAGGCTTACTTAGAGGGTTGATTCAGGATGGGTACAATGTAACATCTGGATTTAAAATGGCTGACATCGATCCAAGAGAGGATGAATATCAGAATTGTTTTACGATTTCTGACAAGGCACGTTGCATTGCCGGAGGTGTTTTGGAGGCGATACTGCATGGTTTATCTTGATCAGGCTGCGACAAGTTTTCCAAAATTAGATGTAGTCAAACAAGCGGTTATGGATGCATTAGAGGTGGCAGGCAATGCGAATCGCAGTTCGAATATGGATTCTTCTCGTTTGATTTTTGAGGCGAGAAGAAATATTGCACAGTTTTTTGGATTGTCTGATTTTCATCGTGTCATTTTAAATGGTGGAAATACAGAAAGTTTAAATACTTGTATCAAAGGAATCTTAAAAGAAAATGATCATGTGATCACTACGTATGCGGAGCACAATAGTGTGCTTCGTCCTTTATATGAACTAGAAGAAAAAGGCGTTATATCTTTAACGATTTGTTCACCTTATTTAGAGGATATTAAAAACCATATTCAAAAGAATACTCGAATGGTTGTTATGACACACAGTTCGAATGTAACAGGTGAAATTTTTGATGTGGATTTAATTGGAAAGTATTGTAAAGAATGTGGCATTCTATTTATGGTGGATGCGGCTCAAAGTGCAGGGCATATTCCAGTATCTATGGAAAATATAGATGCTTTATGTTTTAGTGGCCATAAAGGTTTATTAGGCATTGGTGGTATTGGTGGATTTTGTGTAAAAGGCATTGAAGTAAAACCATTGATTTCTGGTGGAACGGGCATAGATTCTTTTAATCCACAAATGCCAGAGGCGTATCCAGAACATTTAGAGGCGGGAACACAGAATCTTGTAGGAATTGCGGCTTTAAATACAGGGGTAAAGTATGTTTCAGAAAATCAAGTAGAGATTATGGAAAAGGAACACTTCTTGTTGGAAAAACTCTATAAAGGCTTAATGGGGTATGTAGAATTTTATTCATCTTTAGAAAATTCTACACCTATTGTGGCTTTGAATATACCAGGCAAAGATAGTGCTTATGTGAGCGATTTATTGAATTATAAATATGGTATTGTGACGCGTTGTGGAGCGCATTGTGCTCCATTAATGCATAAACATTTAAAAACAGAAGAACAGGGAATTGTGCGTTTATCTGTATCGTTTCAAAATACAATAGAAGATATTGATTGTGTGATACGTGCAATTCAGGAGATTTCAAATGATTATTAGTGTAATTGGTTCGGGTGGAAAGACAACGTATATCCACGAGTTAAAAGATAAATATGTTTCTTTGAATAAATCCGTTTTAATGTGTACAACTACGCATATGTTGATTGAAGAAGGTACATTGGTAGATCCTAGTTATGATGAAATTATGCATAGAATTGAAATATATGGATATTGTCATGTGGGAAATCGTTGTGATGAATTTAAAATTGGAGCGTTAGATGAAGATTTGTTAAATCGATTAAAACTAGTGGTGGATGTGATACTGATTGAGGCAGATGGTTCTAAGCATTTGCCTTTGAAGTTTCCTAATGTCAATGAACCTGTTATTGATCCGGATTCAGATGAGGTTGTGTTGATTTCAAATTTAAATGGATTAAATAAGCCAGTAAAAGAAGTGGTACATCGTTATGAGCTTACAAATTTAGATCCAAATGAACTTGTAACACCTAGAATCATACAGGATTTAATTCGTGTTTATTTAAAGAAACTAGATAAGCCTGTAAAGATTCATGTGAATGGGGATATGGATTTGTATACGCGATGTTTAAAGTCTTTATTAGAAGAAAATATAGATGTAGATATCCTTCAAAAAGAATGGTTTAATATGCAGCCTAAGCTTGTGATTTTAGGTTGTGGACATGTCAGTCAATACTTAGCTAAAATGGCTAATATATTAGAGTTGTATACGATTGTGATTGACAATCGTAAAGAATTTGCGAATGTAGAACATTTTCCTACGGCCGATGAAATTCATTGTATGGATTATGATCAAATGGATTCCGTATTACCGGATGAAGAAAATACTTGTTATGTAATTGTGACAAGAGGCCATAAAGATGATCGTCTTTGTCTAGAAAAGACAATTCATAAGCCTCATTTATATTTGGGTATGATTGGAAGTAAAGGAAAAGTAAAGAAGACATTTGATGCGTTGATTGAAGAAGGATATTCTAAGGAAGAAGTATCCAATGTGCATGCTCCAATCGGATTAGATATTAAGGCACAGACACCTGCTGAGATATCGATTAGTATTTTAGCTGAACTTATTGAAATAAAAAACGCAAAGTTTAGTTCAAGTGTTTCTAAAGAATTACTAGAATCCAATGTTCATGGGACTTTATGTATTATCATTGATAAAAAGGGTTCAGCACCAAGAGGTGTGGGTAGTATGATGTTAGTGCATGAAAATGGAGTTATTGATACGATTGGTGGAGGAAAAGTAGAGTACCAGGCTATTCTAGATGCCAAAGAATGTAAAGAAGTCATGATTAAGGAGTATGATTTATCCAATGCAGAAAGTGCTACATTAGGCATGATTTGTGGTGGATATAATAAAGTCTTGTTTATACCTGTATAGAGGAGGGATTGGATTTGAAGAAGAGAAGACGAGTAAGAAAGTCAGCGGTTTTTGTGATTTTTGTATTACTTTTGATTATTGTGTTGTTGATTTCGATGATTGCAAAAAAAGTTAGTGATAAACAGGTAAGTGAACCTAAACAAGAGCAGACAACAGAAACAAAAAAAGAGAATAAGAAGAAACAAACAAATTTACCAAAGGTGAAAAAAATAGATCAAAGTGGTGATCCATATGAGAATACGGTAACAGTTTCAGATTTGGATTCCATTTATATACTTGTGAATAAGTATTCAGGATTACCAGAAGATTATGAACCAAGTGATTTAGTTCAGGTACCTTCGAGTGGTGAAAATGAGAATGTGCGCATGCGAAAAGAAGCGGCAGAGGCATTTGAAAAGTTGATTGAGGCGGCATCAAACGAGGGATTTATTTTGAATGCTTGTTCAGCTTATCGTTCTTATGCATACCAAACAGATTTATTTAATAATGGAGCTGCAAGCTACGGCGAAGAATATGCGGATCGTTATTGGACAAGACCAGGGTTTAGTGAACATCAGTCTGGTTTAGCAGTTGATATTCGTATGGACAATGATTGTAGTGATTTAGATGCCGTTCGATATAATTCGCACTATAATTGGTTGTTAGAAAATATGCATACGTATGGCTTTATTTTGCGTTATCCTGATGATAAGGAAGACAAAACAAAAATTGCTCCAGAAAGCTGGCACTTGCGTTATGTGGGTGTAGATTTGGCAACGTATTTGTATAAAAATAATTTAGCGTTAGATGAATATTATGGAGCTTAGGCAATCGTTGGATTGCCTTTTTTGATTTATCAAATGATGTGTTGTATACTAAAAATAACATATATAAAGGATTAACCATATGAATATAGACAAAAAGATAATAATGGGTGTAAGAAATAAGGATGCGGATGCGAAGAAAGAACTTGTTTCATTGACTCGAGATCATTTGATACAAACGATTTATAAGCGTTATATTGGTTTAGAAGAAAAAGAAATCAATGACATTTTACAGGCAACATATACATACGCATTTATGAATATGGATAAATTGAGTGATGATAAGAATTTTTTGAAGTGGATCACAGTCTTGTTGAATAAACAATTACGTGAGTATATGCAGGTAAAAGAACATACGGGTGTGACCACAGCTTTACATGGTTTGCCTAAATATCGACAATCCGATGTGGATGATTGTTTAAATGAGATGCCAGAAAATCAAAAGACAGTGACAATCATGCATTGTCTTGGGAAACTAAAAGAGAAGGATATCGCAAATCGTCTAAAGATGAGTGAAGAGGGAGTGGCTCGATTATTAAAGAGTGGTAAACAAAAAGTAAAGGATGTATTGGAAAAGAAGTAATAGTCATGGGCAATCGGTTTGGTTGCCGTTTATTAAAATGAATTTTATTAAAATTGATTTTAATAAAAACTATTTTAATAAAAGTATAAAGAATAATGCTATTTCGTAGTGAAGATGTATTAGAAAAGACTTCAGATCGTGTGATTTGAAGTCTTTTGTTTTATATGGGCTTGCGTAGCTAATCAGCTAGGTTGAAATGTTTAAGTGCATAGGCTAATCCATCATCTGATATATCTTTTGTGGTGAAGTCAGCTACTTTTTTACATTCATCGGCACCATTTCCCATGCATATACTAAATCCTGCAGCTTGTAAGATGTCTAAATCATTGAGACTATCTCCAATTGCAACTGTGGCTTCAATTGCTTTATTTAAATAGTTTGTGATTTGTTTTAGACCAGTAGCTTTTGTGATGCCTTTTATGGATATTTCACCATTGTATAAATCTAAATGGTAGTTTTTATACATAAAACCAGTTAGTGAGTCTGGAATTTTTTGGAACAGCTTTTCACACGACTCCTTGTTTTTAGTGAAGATGGATATTTTAACCACTTCTTTTAAATCTTCTTCTTTCATTTCTTCAAATGGAAAACAATTGTTTTTAGCCATCATTGCACGGCTTAATTCAGAATCTTCGTTGTTTTTAAACATAAGACCAGATAAACAAATAAATGCTTCTTCACTAAGATAATTCTTATGAATTCCATCTAGTGAAAATCCTATATTGTTGTTTGACATGAATTGAATTAAGTTGATTAATTCTTTTTGTGGATAGGTCTTGCAATAAATGGGTTTGTTTTCAACGTAAACCACGGCTCCACAAGAAACAATCATACCATCTAAAGGGAGGTCAAGTATTTCTTTATCAATATCGGCATAGGGCCTACCTGTACTTAAAAATATTTTATGCCCTTTTGATTTTGCATTTAGAATAGCTTCTTTTGCACTTTCTGGAATATCATCCTTTTTGTGATTAAATAGTGTTCCATCAATGTCTATGAAGATTAATTTATGATTCATAGTCATTTTCTTTTTCTCCTAATGCAGTGTATATAATCGATTTAAATTCATCAAAAGAAGTACAATTTCTTATTTCTTGAATTACCTTATCTTCACTGAATAAAGAAATGAGTGATTCATATAAAGCGCGGAATGATCTTCTATCGGCTTTGTTTATGGCTAATAATAATACGACATGGACAATGTTAGAATCCCATTGAAATCCTTCTTTTGAAACAGCTACCGCAATACTTGTTTTGATGGCATTCATTTCAATGGAATGAGGTATGGCCACATTCCCAAAAGCAGTTCCGGCTGCATTTTCTCTTTTATATACACTTTCTTCAAAGCTTGTATCTACATAGTTTTGTACAAGTAAACAATCGCATAGTTTTGCTAAAACTTGTTTTTTATTTTTGAGTTTTGAGTCTACTACAAATAAATCAGATTCAAAAAAATCATTAAATTTAACTTTCAATTTTCTGTCTCTGTATTTTTCTTGTGATTGTAAAATAGCATTTTGAATTATAGAGAATTGGCTGTTTAAATTTAAAGGAGATATTGAAACAACATCTAATGGTTCATTTGTATTTGTGTTAATAATTGTATTGGTTACAGGAATTGTAGTGAATAGTATAGAAACTGGATTGTTTAAGGTGTGATAATCATTCTCGTTGTGAATCGAACCAACTATATTCAATTGATTTCCAAAATTTAACATCAAACTATTCATGATTTGATCAGCCATATTATGATAGTTTGGACATAAGATTGCGACTGGCACTTTATCCTTGTTATCGGCCTGTCTTTCAATTTCAGAGCCTATGTGCATAGCTAAAAAAGAAGTCTCGTCTTCATTGATTTTAATATGAAAGCGTTCTGCCAAATCTAAAGAAATATAGATTGCGATATCAAAAATTAATGGACTATTATTTTTAATAATTTCAGCCATTGGATTTGATGTGTATTTACCAGATTGTGCTCTTAATAACAAGTTCTTTAAATGTAATGTAAAAGGTGTTTTAAAGGCTTTGCTGGAAAGATCCACCATATAAATATTGTTGATGTCTTCAACATATTTATCGATTAATTCAATAATACTATCACCAACTAATTCTTTTAGTTTCTTAGATGATTCTTCAATAGAAAAATTAGCATTTGTTTTGAATAACATATATATTTCAAAACGTTCATATTTGTTGATGGAAATATCAAATGTTGTTTCTAATTGTTCTATAAATTCATTCAAGAAATTTAATTCAACTTGATTATCAATACTTACTTCATTTTGTCCATCATTTAATTCATTTCCATTTAATTCTCTGTCTACAATGATTAATAGATGTAATAGAAGATTCATTGTGGAAAAGTCATTTAAATAGTAATTATATTTTTTGAATGTGGTAAAAATAATATTTTGAAGTTTCTCTACGTCAATTGATGCAAAATTATCTTTTAATACATTCACATTCATAATGCTTGATTTGGATTCTTCATTAATAACATAGGATAATAATTTTCTTTTATTGATTTCATCACCTTTGATACGAACACAATCATGTTCACAATAAAATTCAAGGTTATAAGAAGAATATGTTTTATTCATTTTTGAAATAATAGATTTAATAGTTGAATAGCTTACGCAAAGGCTATCGCATAAATCAAAGATTTCAATATGTGCACTATGATTTAAAACAAGTTGTTTAATGATAAAAAAAGAACGTTCTTCAAGAGTTTGAGGAATCTGTTCACTACTATTGGTTAGAACTAAAGAGTAATTGTTTTGTAGATTTAATTCATATCCATTTCTAGATGAAAGAATGATGTTTTTACCATATAGTGAGTTTATATTGTGAACATAGTTTTTAACAGAACGTACAGAAATATCTAATGCATTCGCAATTTCTGCACTTCGAACAGGTTTGTTGAATTCTGATAAATAGTTTAGAAGTTCTTGTTCTTTCTTTTTCATGACAATACCTCTCTTTTGTGAATATATATACATAGATTATTATATCGACTGTAAAATATTTTGTCGATTTACATATTTCACTTTAAGGTGCAAATGATGAATTACATGAATTGCACTTTTAAGTGCAAATTTATATTTGATATTGGTGCACGTTAGAGTGCAAAAGTGAAGTTGATAGGAATTTCAAGAATGCAGATAATGTAGGTGTCAAAAGCAAACAACGAAAGGAGAAAAATATATGGAAAACTTGAGAGTGTTACTTTGTTGTGGTGCTGGTATGTCTAGTGGCTTTTTAGCAAGTGGAGCTAGAAAAGTGATTAAGAAACAAAAACTTCCAATGACAATTGAAGCTAGAAGCTATGCAGAAGCTGCAGACTTTATGAGTAGTATTGATGTAATGTTACTTGGCCCACATTTTGCAAAGGACTTGGAAAAATTCCAAGAAATCGGTAAGCCTTATGGTGTGCGTGTTGGTGTGATTCCAGAAAAAATTTATGGTTCATTAGATTCTAATGGGTTGATTGAATTTGCACAAAAAATCGTAAAAGGCGAATAAAAAAGCTAAGACGGCAATCTTAGCTAAAAAGAAATCTACATGTGAAAGACTTCTCTTTGAATATTGTATAACAAAGAGAATAAATTAGTAAAGATGATTAGGAGAATAAAAATATGAACAAATTTATGAGTTGGCTTGAAGATTCATTTGTACCAAAAGCCAATAAACTATTTAGTAGACCATTTATTGCAGCATTTGCTTCTACAATGCAAAAAATTATCCCATTCATTTTAACGGGATCAGTTATTTATTTCTATAACGTTATCAAATCATTTGTACCTGTGTTACCAGATTTAGGTCCGATTTTAACTTATAGCTTCGGTATTATTACAGTTATTGTTGCATTTATGATGGGAAACCAGTTAATGGAAAAATTAGGCCATCCAGACTATGTGATCAATGCTGGTTTATGTGCAGTGGGCACATTGTTAATGGTTGCGATGCCATTAGGCGATAATGCTGATAGTATTTCAAGTTTAATGGGTAATTTAGGAGCTGCAGGTATTGCAGTAGGATTGATTGTAGGCTTATATGTAGGAACGATTTTCCATTTATGGGGAAAACTTCATTTCTTACAAGACAGTAGTTGTCCAGATTTCGTTACAGCTTGGATCAATACAATCGTTCCAAACCTTATTACTCTAGGTATCGCAATGGTTTTAGTAAATGTTTTAAAATTAGATGTATATTCATTAGTCATTGCAGCATTTATGCCATTAGCTAGTATTGGTCAAACATTACCAGGATTTATCTTGATTTGTTTAATACCGGCATTCTTCTATACTTTAGGTATTTCAAGCTGGACATTTGGTGCAGTTACAACACCTATTTTCATGGCTGGTATTCAAGCTAATATTGATGCAGTTGCAGCAGGTGGAGTTGCAACAAATATTGTTACAAGTGAATCTGTATTTACATTGGCATTTATTACTATGGGTGGTATGTGTGCTACTTTAGGTTTAAATGTATTAATGTGCTTTTCTAAATCAAAACAATTAAAAACATTAGGACGAGTATTTATTGTTCCTTCAATTTTCAATATCAATGAACCGGTTATGTATGGTGGAAAAGTTGTAATGAATCCAGTATTAATGATTCCTGCTTGGTTAAATTCAATTATTGGACTAGTATATGTATGGATCTTAATGAGTTCAGGTTTATTAAATATCCCTTCAAAAATGATTCAGGTAGGACAAATTCCTGCACCAATCTGTAGTGTTATGATTACAGAAGATATGAGAGCTTTATTATGGTGGGCTGTATTATTTGTGATTTACTTGGCAATATGGTTCCCATTCTTTAAGGCTTATGAAAAAACAAAATTAGCTGAAGAAGCAGCAGAAAATGAATAAATTAGAAAAATAATAGAGAGGTAGTATGAGTATGGATGAACAAAATGAATTAGTACAAGTGGCGATGCAGATTATTTTGCATGCTGGAGATGCTCGAAATCATGCAACGGAAGCTTTAAAGGCAGCTAAACAATTTGACTTTGATTTAGCACAAGAAGAGATGAAACAGGCAAATGAGTGTATTACGTTAGCTCACAAAGCTCAAACAGAGACAGTGCAAAATGAAATGAGCGGGGAAAAGTATGAATATTCGATGTTGTTTGCCCATGCTCAAGATACTTTAATGACAATTATGTCTGAAATCAATATGAGTACAGAGATGATTGATATTTTAAAAATAATAAAAAGTAATATGTAGGAGGCAATATACATGGATAATAAATTTCCTAAAGAATTTTTATGGGGAGCTGCTACTAGTGCTTATCAAGTAGAAGGTGCAGCAACTACTCATGGTAAAAAATTAAGCCAACAAGATGTTATTAATAAAGATAGTTACGAAAAATTTGGCTTTGCGACTGCAGAAATTGCAAGTGATGAATATCATCATTATAAAGAAGACGTTGCTTTAATGAAAGAAATGGGATTTAAAGCATATCGTTTCTCAATTGCGTGGTCCAGAGTGTTCCCAGATGGAACAGGCCCTGTTAATGAAGAGGGTATTCAATATTATCGTGATTTAATTGATGAATTAAAGGCAAATGATATTGAACCAATTGTAACTTTATATCACTATGACTTACCAATGGCATTAGTGGATAAGTATGATGGCTGGATCAGTCGAGAAGTTGTAAAAGATTTTGAATACTATGCTCGATATGTTATTAATGAATTTAAGGATAAAGTAAAATATTGGACAACAATCAATGAACAAAGTATCATTGTTCAATTTATCGAACAGAAATGTTATATTCCAGAAAAATATAAGGGTAACAACCAAATTCGTTATCAAATCAACCATCATATGAACTTAGCTCATGCGATCGCATGTAAGCTAGTACATGAATTGGTTCCAAATGGACTAGTTGGTGCTGCCATTGGTTATGCTCCAGTTTATCCATTAACATCAAAACCAGAAGATGTAATGGCTGCTCAAAACGCGAACGATCTACATAATCAATATTATTTAGATATTTATTTCAAGGGTCATTATACAAAGTCAGCTATGATTTATTTGGAAAAAACGGGGATGGCACCAAAAATTGAACCTGGAGATATGGAATTGATTAAAGAAGGATATTCAGATTTCTTGGCATTGAATTATTATGCAAGTGAATGTGCAAAGGCATGCCCTGAAGGTGAAGGAAAAGAAATTTGTTTTGCGGGTGTAAATCGTTCTGTTAAAAAAGGTGAAATGTCAGGATATGAAACACAACCAGGTTTCTTTGAAATGTGTAAAAATCCAAATCTAGATACTACTGATTGGGATTGGGCAATTGATCCAACAGGATTGGAATATATTTTCCGAGATATTTATTGTCGTTATGAAAAACCATTGATGATTACAGAAAATGGTTTAGGAGCTTATGATGAATTAACGGAAGATGGAAAGATTCATGATGAATATCGTATCGATTATTTAAGAGCTCACATTAAGGCGATGAAAAAAGCGATGGATTATGGAGTTGAAGTTTTGGCTTATTGTCCATGGTCAGCTTTAGATTTATTATCAACAAGTAATGGCGTAAAGAAACGTTATGGATTTATTTATGTAGACAGAACAGATGATGATCCAAAAGAATGTGCCCGAATCCGTAAAGATTCATTCTATTGGTATCAAAAAGTGATTCAATCACAAGGGACAGATTTAGAATCTAAATAAAATATAGGCACATGATTTATATATGTGCCTAATTTAGTATATGGAGGAAATGAAAAATGAAACAAGTACCAACAGGATTTAAAGATGGTTTTTTGTGGGGAGGTGCTGTTGCAGCTTGCCAAATCGAAGGAGCTTATGATGTAGATGGTAGAGGATTATCATCTTCAGATATTCGTGCTTATGATAAAAATTTAGATAGAGCAAATATTGCTAAAGAAGGTGGAGACACTTTAGCAGGGATTTATAGAAGCATTGAAGATAAGGAATCTTATTATCCAAAACGTTATGGAATTGATTTTTATCACACTTACAAAAGTGATTTAGCTTTAATGAAGGAAATGGGATTTAAGGCATTTCGTACAAGTATTTCATGGTCTAGAATTTTTCCAAATGGAGATGAATTAGAACCAAATGAAAAAGGACTTGAATTTTATGATCATTTGATTGATGAAATCATTAAAGATGGCATGGAACCAATCATGACTATGTCACATTATGATATTCCATTGCATTTGATTACAGAATATGGTGGATTTGGAAATAAGAAAATGATTGATTTCTTTGTTCGTTATGCCAAGGTTCTTTTAGAACGATATAAGGGTAAAGTAAAGTATTGGATTGTTTGTAATCAAGTGAATTTACTACCAACAGTGCAATTTGGATCATTAGGATTATATGATGATGAAGCAGAAAATATGGAAGAATTGATGTATCAAGCTGTTCATAATCAGTTTGTGGCTGGTGCTAAAGTAGTTGAATTAGCTAAAAAAATTGATCCAGAAGCTGTGATGGGAACAATGCTTGCGGATGGTACTTTATATCCTAAGAGTTGCAACCCAGAAGATATTGTAGGTACTTTGAAGAAGAATAGAATGCAACAATATTTCTTTTCGGATGTACAACTTCGTGGAGAATATCCAGTCTATGCTTTACGTTATTTTAAAGAAAAGAATATTGATTTAAAATTTGAAGAAGGAGATGAAGAACTTTTAAGAAATAATAAGCTGCAATTCTTGGCAATTTCATATTATACTTCACATGTATTCAACCATGAAACAGATGATGGAACTCCGTTTAAAGCAGAAAAGAATCCTTATTTAAAACCAACACCTTGGGAATGGAGAGCAGATCCATTAGGCTTCTATAATTGTTTGAGTCAATTGTGGGATCGTTATGAAATTCCTTTGATGATAGCTGAAAACGGATTGGGAGCTTTAGATACAGTTGAAGAAGATGGCTCAATTCATGATCCATATCGTATTGAATATTTACAACAACATATTGAACAATTAAAAGAATGTGTAAAAGATGGTGTTGATATTTTAGCATATTTAAGCTGGGGACCAATTGATATTGTTTCTTCATCAAGTGCAGAAATGAGTAAACGATACGGATATATTTATGTAGACTTAGATGACTTAGGAAAAGGCTCTGGTAAACGTTTGAAGAAGGATAGCTTCTACTGGTATAAACATGTTATTGAGACAAATGGAGAAGATTTAAGTACAAATTTATAAAGTTTATGACTAAGGAACTCAAATATGGGTTCCTTTTTTGAGCGTTGAACTAATTTATATTGGCGCAATAAATTTGGATGGGGTTAGGTGAATTTGCTCTCCAAGATTTTAAGGGGCGGCATATACCCCAAAACGGTTTATAGCTGATATTGGGCTCGGACAACATTTTGTTGTCCGGGTCTTTTTTTCAATTATTTTAATGCTTCCGTTATTCTTGTCGATTTCAAAATCAATACCTTTTTCTAAGATCAACATACATCTGTTTCTGAATCGATTCCAGTTGTGATAGACATTGGCTGTTTTCGTAACAAATTTGATGATCGCATTACGATTTTCTATCAGTGCATTGTTGATTCTTTTCCGTTCTACAGTAATTACTCCTGTGTCTTTTGAAACGATAAAACAGTAATTAAAGGTGCGTTTCAAAACAAAATAATCCGAGTTTCATTCATATAATCCTGAAAGACATTTATATCTGAATGAAGAACATAAATGTACAACAATAATCTTATATTTCTATAATAGCGTATATTTATCCTCTTGAAAATCAACAAATATATAGCTACTGGCACTAAAAAAGCCCCAAAATACTTTGGAGCGAATTTTTAGCTGCCTAGCACTCTGCCCCATGTAATCTTAAAGCAGATCTAAACCTGGTATATTCTTATATAGTCATAAGAAGTGACAATTAATATTGTCCTTTTTTTTGATTTCGCATAAAATGTATGCATATGAAAAGAGATACAAAAAGAGTATTGATCCTATCGTTTAAGATAGGTATAGGAAGTGCAATAGCGATTATTTTAGCTTATTTTTTTGAATTGGATAATCCAACAAGTGCTGGAACGATTACACTATTGTCATTGTTGACAACAAAGTGGGGGACGGTGAAGCTTGTTCTTAGAAGAATTTCCACATTCTTTGTGACAATTCTATTCTGTTTTATTTTCTTTGAACTTATTCCAAGCCATTGGATAGCCTTTGGACTTGTGATTGCGTGCTTAGTTGGGTACAGTGAGAAAATGAAATGTCAGAATACTTTAAGTGTAAATGCGATGATTGCCGTGCATTACTTGAGTTATTTGGATTTTAGTCTTCACTTCATGATGAATGAGTTTTATTTGATTTTAATTGGTGCCATTATCGCATTCTTATTGAATTTGGTTCATGATTATAGTGGAGAAGAAGAGTATTTGAATTCTTGTATGATTTATATGGAGGACAAGATTCAGAGCTTGATGTATCAAATTGTTCATTATATTCAAAGTGAGGAAAGAAATACAACGATTTGGAAAGAATTAGAGGATATTAAAGAGCAAGCTGAAAAATATATCCATATTGCGATGGAATATCAGGATAACACGTTTACGAATTTGCCAGATTATTATATTCGATATTTTGAGATGCGTGCTTTACAGTGCGATATTCTGCATATGCTGCATTATAAGATTCGAAAGATTCGTGAAATGCCAAAAGAGGCGCATGAATTGGCGAATTATATTGAATATTTAATTCCGTTTATTCATGAAAAAAATGATCCTCAGCCTCAAATTAGTTCGCTTCATAAAATGTTGAAAGACAAACAGAGTGAGGCTCTTCCTGAAAGTCGAATTGAATTTGAATCAAAGGCAATGCTCCTGCATGTTTATATGGATTTAGAAGAGTTTTTATACACAAAGAAGAAGTTTATTGATCAAACGACAGAGGAACAGAAAAATTTGTATTGGAGATGATTTAGATGAAATCAATTGTTATTGTTAATATTATTTCTGTTATAGTTTCTATTGGAATCTATAAAGGAATTCGTAAAGTATTATATAAAAAGGATGTCACAAATAAGGCAAGTTTTGCCAGATTGATAAAATATGTTTTGGTTTTTATCAATAGTATGATTTTTCTTGGACAATTTGAGCAGACAAAACCTATTATGTCCTATCTTGCTGCATCCAGTGGAGTGGTTGCCCTAGTTTTAGGTGTTGCTGCTAAAGATGCCTTTGGAAATCTATGTAGTGGTTTAATGATTTTAACATTTAAACCATTTGTCGAGGGCGATTTAATTAAAGTCAATCAAGGTGAATTGATTGGGTATGTTGAAAGTATTCGTTTTCGTCATACGATCATTCGTACGTATGAAAGTAATCGTATTATTGTGCCAAACTCAACATTGAATTCGGCTACGATTGAAAATGCATTTTTTCAAGATGCGCGAAAGAATAACTATTTAGAAATTGAGGTTTCTTATGGAACGGATATTGATTTGGCGATAGATATTTTAAAGAGTTTAGTTGAAAAAACAATGGGAGAATATGATATTGAAAGTGAAACTCCAATTGAAGTAAAAGTAATCAATTTTTCTACAACCGGCATTGATCTACGTGTTGTTGTTCCAAGTAAGACAAGTCTAGATGGTTTTGATATGCTCGCAAAGATTCGTTATGAACTTGTAAAAGAGTATGGAAAAGCCAATATTCATTTTGGAAATTATTCAGTAGAGGTAAGTCAATCATGATGAAAGTATATACAGAAGTATTGGGGTTTAATAATTTAATGTATCGATACATGAGTTTACCTAACTCATTATCTTTAGCGGATTTAGCTTATTATACATTAGCGTCTTATTTGTCTGAAGAATATGCGGACTTTGTAATTGAAGTGAATGGTATCCCTTTTGTATGCCCAAATTGTGAAGATGAACAATTTAATAAGTTACCTTGTGCTTCATCGATCCAGCCTGATTTCAAAGAGGGAGATACATTTAAGATGGTTTATGATTTAGAAGAGCCTTTTGAGATTGAAATTCAAGTTGAAAAAGTGGATGATATAGAAGAAGGTGCGAATGTGATCAATGGTCGTGGCTTTGCGATATGGGATGGTTTTAAAGAGTTTCAGGATTATTATTATCGGTCCATGGAATTGTTTAAAGAATATGTCGAAGCCAATGAGATGAGTCTTTCAGATTTTCCAGTAGATGAAGATTTAGATATCGTTGAATTGAATAAGGTGTTGGAATATAACTTTGAAGAATTAAAAGATGTGTATGAGGGTGAGTAGATGAAAGTATATGAAATGAGTTTTCGTGACATGGATCAGAAAATGGTGGAAATTCATGGCATGAAAATGGTTAAGCTTTTAGAGAAGATGGGGTTAAAGCTGGATAATCTATATGGTGCATTAATGTATGGTTATATCGATCATAATGCGGGTTTTATTTTTGAAATCGTAGCTTTGGAAACAAAGAAACGTAATATTGAATATCGCATTGTACCGATTGGTGTATCGTGCAAGATTCCTCGTTTTGATGTGCAGGAAATGGATATTCAAATCTTGGATAATGTAAATGTGGAATTGTTCCAGGATAAGATTGATATGGTTGAAAAGGCCACAGAAGTTTCTAAGGAATTAGAAGAACTTCGTTTATATAAAGAGTTGGATCCATCAAGACATTTAGAGTACCCAGATGATATCATGGTGTATTTTCTAGACGAAGGAAAAGATGTAGAGGCATGTTGGGTTCGTCTGGAAGGAATACAAGATGGAAAGATGTATGGAACTGTATTAACGGCTTTACATCAGAATTTTGGCGTAAAAGAAAAGGATACAATTTATTTTGGCATGACAGAAATGGAAGATCACAAATTGGCGTGTGTATGGGTGAAAGAAGATGAATAAAGAGGATTCATTATATTCGATTTATGTACAAATATTAAAAGAAGAATTAGTGATGGCTATGGGTTGTACAGAGCCTATTGCGATTAGTTATGCGTGTGCTAAGGCAACGCAAGTGCTAGATCATTTACCAGATCGTATTGTTGTTAAGGCAAGTGGCAGTATTATAAAAAATGTTAAGAGTGTTATTGTACCTCATACAAATGGCTTAAAAGGGATTGAAGTTGCAGCTGCTGCAGGAGCTCTATATGGGGATGCCGACGCAAAACTTGAAGTGCTTTCTAGTGCAACACGTGAACAAATTGAAGAATTGCCTGAATATGTTCAAAATACAAATATTACTGTTCAGCACATTGAACAAGGACATGTATTTGATTTAGAAATTCATGTGTATTATGAACAAGAACATGCCAGTGTTCGTATTGTAGATACGCATACGAATATTGTACAAATTGAAAAAAACTGGCAAGTTATTTTTGAAGATAAGACGACGAGTTTAGAACTTAAAGCCGATCACAGTGCTTTGATTATGAAACAAATTTGGGATTTTTCACAAACTGTGGATATTGATGATGTAAAAGAAATACTAGATCGTCAAATCACTTGTAACATGGCCATCGCAAATGAGGGGATTCATAATTCGTATGGTGCAAACATTGGTCATGTGATCTTGAATATGGATTCAGATTGTGTAAAGACAAGGGCCAAAGCTTATGCGGCGGCTGGATCCGATGCAAGAATGAATGGGTGTGAACTTCCAGTTGTGATCAATTCAGGAAGTGGAAATCAGGGGATTACTTGTTGTGTGCCTGTTGTTGTGTATGCCAAAGAATTAGATTGTACGCAAGAACAATTGTATCGTGCTTTGGTTTTATCCAACTTAACAGCTATTTACATTAAAACAGGTATTGGTACTTTATCGGCATTTTGCGGTGCTGTAAGTGCTGGGGCTGCAGCAGGTGCAGGTGTTGCCTATTTACATAATGGAACTTATAAAGAAATCCAGCATACGATCGTCAACGCATTGGCTATTCTTTCGGGAACGATTTGTGATGGTGCTAAGGCAAGCTGTGCAGCTAAGATTGCTTCTAGTGCAGATGCTGGTATTATGGGATACTATATGTATAAAAATAAGCAACAATTCTATGCAGGTGATGGAATCGTTGCTCATAGTGTGGATGAAACAATTCAAAATATTGGAACACTTGGTTCTCAAGGAATGCTTCAAACGAATGATAAAATCATTGAGATGATGATTTCTTGCGATTAAAAGTAGATAAGCGAATGATTAACTGTGGTTCATACTCCATATGAACGATACGTTTTCGTTCGCTTTTTGTTTGTTCTAAAAGAATATCCACTGCTTCTTTTCCTTTTTCACAAGCACCATGGTCTACTGTGGTCAATTGTATTTGGGGAAAATCAGCTTCAGGAATATTGTCAAATCCAGCCACGCTTGTTTTAACGTTATGATCTTTTAAACAAGCTAAGATACCTAAAGCTGTCATATCATTGTTTCCAATATAGGCATCGTATGTATCACTTAAGATTTGTTTCGTTAAACGATACCCGTTTTCGTATTCTCTTTTTTCGATGGGGTATAATTCAAACTGTTTAGACGAGTTGAAAAATACTTGTGTATTTGGCACGACACTTTTAACCCCTTCATATCTTTCGTTTCGCCCAATTTCCGTTGTATTTAACGGACTTGATATATACGCAATCTTTTTGTGTCCTAGCTGTTTTAAATGGTTGCCTAATAATTTACCACATTTAAAACTGTTGAGTTCAATGGAATCACAATCAAGATTTTTTGGCTTATCCCCAATTATAATGCATGGTATTTGTTTGGAAAGTGCATTCCATTCATCAATAAATTTTGGGGGATATAGAAGGATGATTCCACATGGTTTCAATAGTTTTAAGTTAGAAAGGGCGTGTTTTTCAAGATCATCTTTACGTAATGTAGAAATAGTAAAGATTTGTGTTTTTGTCTTACTGGCCTGTTCAATGATGCTTGAAACAACCATAGAATAATAGGAATTGGATAAATTGGAACATATTACGACAATCGTATTCTTTGCGTTGGAATATCTTTTTTTAACTTCTGGCTTTTTATATCCCATTTGTTTGGCTGTCTTTTTGACGAGAGTTACTGTTTCTTCTTTGAAAGATACATTCTTATTGTCACTAAGAATCATTGATACAGTAGATTGCGATACATTTGTGGCTTGGGCAATATCGCGTGTAGTTACTTTATTTCTTTTTCCCATAATAAACCTCTTTTGATTTATTTTGATTAATAAATCGATTACTAATCAAATCATTAATCAATATATATTTTAATCTTACACTATTTTATTGGGTTGTCCAGTTATTAATCAATGCTTTGATTAATAAAATAGACTTTTTTACACATTTGAAATGAAACAAAAATAAGTGTATCGTGACTTTGAAAGAGGTGGGAACTATGTACGATTGTATAATCATTGGAGCAGGTATTAGTGGATGCTCATTAGCGTTTGAGTTAAGTAAATATAGTGGAAAAGTATTGTGGTTAGAAAGAAATAATGATGTGGCCGATGAAACAACTAAGGCTAATAGTGCAATTATTCATGCGGGGTATGATCCAGAGCCAGATACTTTAATGGCGAAATATAATATTTGGGGGAATAAAATCATTCCTACTTTATGTAAAGATTTGGATGTTCCATGTAAGAATATTGGCTCTTTGGTTGTTGGATTTAATGAAGAGGATGATAAGACCATTGAAACGTTATATAAGCGAGGTATTGAAAATGGTGTTGAAAATCAGCGTATTATTAAACAGCCTGAGCTTTCTAAAATGGAACCTAATTTAAATCTAGACTGTACAAGTGCTTTATATGCACCAAGTGCATGTATTATCAATCCTTGGCAGTTTGCGATCGCATTAAGCGAAGTGGCTATTCAAAATGGTGTAGAGCTTCGTTTGAATGAAGAGGTTACGAGTATAAAAAAAGAGGGAGATATCTTTATTGTGAATGATACATATAAAGCTCCATTGGTTGTAAATTGTGCGGGTGTTATGTGTGATCATGTGACTGGACTTATTAAGAAACCCGATTATAAGATTACACCTAATAAGGGTGAATATTATTTATTGGATAAGTCGCAGGGAAACTTGGTTCATCATGTGATTTTCCAATGTCCTACAAAGATTGGTAAGGGTGTATTGGTAGCTCCTACAGTCGATGGAAATTTGATTGTGGGTCCTACAAGTACAAATACAGATGCGGATGATTATGCGACAACGTCTGCAGGATTAAAAATAATTCGTGAAAATGCGGTTAAATCTGTACCGAATATGAAGCTTCAAGAAAATATTCGTACATTTGCAGGTTTGCGTGCAAGAAGTGATACAAAAGATTTTATTATCGGCGAAGATAAAGATGTACATAATTTCTTCTCGATTGCAGGTATGGCAAGTCCAGGTTTAAGTAGTGCGAGTGCAATCGCATTAGACATTGTGAGAATGATGCAGGAAAAAGACTATTTCTTAAATTTAAAAAAGGATTATGTTTCTACAAGAAAAGTAGTTCGCTTTAAAGAATTGTCGCATGAACAAAGAAAAGAATATATTGAAAAACATCCTGAGTATGGTCGTATTATTTGTCGTTGTGAAACCATTAGTGAGGGAGAGATCATTGATGCGATTCGTCGAAGTCCAAAACCAGTGAGTTTAGATGGAATCAAACGTAGATGTAACGCCGGCATGGGAAGATGTCAGTCAGGGTTCTGTGGACCTAGAGTACAAGAAATTCTAGCTAAAGAGTTGGGTGTTAGTCAGTTAGATATTGTTTTGGATAAGAATGGTTCTTATATTTTGTGTGGAAGAACAAAGGAGAATGGCGATGAATAATAAGTATGATGTAGTAATCATTGGTGGTGGTCCTGCTGGTCTTGCCAGTGCAATCGCCGCAAGACAAAATGGTGCCAAGTCCGTTTTGATTATTGAGCGTGATAAGGAGCTTGGTGGGATTTTAAATCAGTGTATTCATAATGGCTTTGGCTTACACCACTTTAAAGAGGAATTAACAGGTCCTGAGTATGCAGGAAAGTATATTGATGAAGTTGATAAAACAGATATCGATATCTTATTGGATACAATGGTAATTGAGATTACGCCAGATAAAATGGTGTATTGTTCAAGTAGTATTCATGGATATTTAATGATTCAGGCTAAATCTATTATTTTAAATATGGGTTGTCGTGAAAGAACGCGTGGTGCAATTGCGATTCCAGGTACTAGAGCTTCGGGTGTATTTACGGCTGGTGCTGCACAGCGATATGTGAATATTGAAGGGTATATGCCTGGTAAAAGAGTTGTGATCTTGGGCAGTGGTGATATTGGTTTGATCATGGCTCGAAGAATGACTTTGGAAGGCGCAAAAGTCTTGGCTGTTGTTGAGGTAATGCCATATTCAAATGGTTTGAATCGTAATATTGTTCAGTGTCTACATGATTATGATATTCCATTGCATCTAAGCCATACAATTACGGATATTGTGGGTAAGTCTAGAGTGGAAAAGGTTGTTGTTTCGAAGGTGGATGAAAATAGAAATCCAATTGAAGGAACAGAAATGGAATTTGATTGTGACTGCGTCTTATTGTCGGTTGGATTAATTCCGGAAAATGAATTATCAAATGGATTAGGTGTTGAAATGGATAGTAGAACACATGGCCCTGTTGTATATGAAAATATGGAGACTTCTATGGATGGTGTATTCGCATCAGGCAATGTAGTGCATGTGCATGATTTAGTGGATTTTGTAAGTTCTGAAAGCGAAAAGGCTGGAATGGGTGCAGGTCAATATGTTTTAAATGGTGAAGTATCTAAAGAGAATGTTGTTAGAACGGTAAATGGAAATAATATTTCGTATGTAGTTCCACAATATATTCGTAAGGATAATGTAGAAAAAAGTGTTGAGCTTTCTTTCCGTGTGAGAAGACCTACGCAACAGGTAAATGTTGTCGTGAAGGATGGAGATACTGTAATTGCGAAGTTTAAAAAGGAACATGTGATTCCAAGTGAAATGGAGAAGGTATCAATTCCTAAGGTGTTGCTTGAAAAGGCAAATAGAGAATTGGTTGTATCTGTAAAGGAGGATGTACAATGAGAGAGTTAATTTGTATAACATGTCCTAAGGGTTGTCATTTAAAGGTGGATGAAGAAAATGATTATAAAGTAACTGGAAATGGTTGTCCTAGAGGTGCAATCTATGGAAAGAAAGAGTGTACGCATCCAACTCGTGTTGTGACAAGTACTGTGAAAATTGTGGGTGCTGAGATTGAAAGATTGAGCGTGAAAACTAATGGGGATATTCCAAAGGAAAAGATCTTTGATGTGATGAAGGAATTGAACCGTGTGGTTGTTAAGGCACCAGTACATCGTGAAGATGTGATTGTTCATGATATTTGTGGTACGGGTGTTGATTTAGTTGCGACGAAAGACTTATAATATTGCTGTTAAAAAAGGGGAGCTTTTAGGCTGAGAGTAGGTTTGTCCTAGACCCTATAACCTGATTTGGATAATGCCAACGTAGGGAATATATCTTTTTTGATAGTGAGCTGCAGATTGGTTTTCTGCAGTTTTTTTCTTGGTGGAGAAAATGAATTATTCTATTTTTGATGTGGATGGAACAATACTGGATTCGATGGAAGTATGGAATACTTTGGCAAGTCAATATGTTCAAAGTTTGGGAAAGGTTCCCGAAAAAAATCTTGATGAAATTGTTTCAGATATGAGTTTAGAACAGAGCGCAACATACTTGAAGAATCATTATAAAATCAATAAACAAGAAGAACGAATCATTTCTGAGATATTGAATTTTATATCAGATTTTTATGAGTATGAAGTGAACCTTATGCCTGGGTTTAAAGAGTTTATTTCAAATTATGATTCGATTAATGTGATTGGTACAAGTTGTGATGAAGAGCTTGTAAAAATTGCGTTGAATAGACTGGGAGTGTTGAATTATTTTGAAGATATTATAACTTGTTCAAAGGTGAATAAGTCAAAGGATGAATCGGATTTTTATTTGGCTTGTGCACAAGCTTTAAAACAAAGACCAGAAGACATAGTGGTGTTTGAGGATGCAGATTATTGCATAGATGTGGCGAGAAAAGTCGGATTTAAAGTGATTAAAATAAAAGATTGGAGAGATTTAGATGAAAAGTGCATTGACGATTGCGGGAAGTGATTCGAGTGGAGGAGCAGGAATTCAAGCAGACATTAAAACTATGTGTGCTAACCATGTGTTTGCGACAAGTGCAATTACGGCATTAACAGCGCAAAACACATTGGGAGTAACGGGTATTATGGATGTAACACCTGAATTTTTAGGGGAACAGTTAGATGCGATATTTACGGATATTTATCCGGATGCCGTTAAGATTGGGATGGTTTCAAGCTCCAAATTGATTGAAATGATCGCAAAAAAATTGAAAGAATATAAGGCAGAAAATATTGTGGTCGATCCTGTAATGGTTGCGACAAGTGGTGCTAGATTGATTAGTGAAGATGCGATTGAAACATTGAAAAAAGAATTGTTGCCTTTAGCTACTTTGATTACTCCAAATATTCCGGAAGCAGAAGTGCTTTCTGAAATGGAAATTACGGATGAGGCTAGTATGGTTGAAGCGGCTAAAAAAATCAGTGAAAATTTTGGGTGTGCTACTTTAGTTAAGGGTGGTCATCAAATCAATGATGCGAATGATTTATTGTATAGAAACATTTCATATGTTTGGTTTAAAGGGAAACGTATCCATAATTCAAATACACATGGTACGGGCTGTACTTTGTCGAGCGCAATAGCATCAAATCTTGCGAAGGGATATGATTTGGATACTTCGGTAAAACGAGCAAAAGACTACATTTCTGGGGCATTAGGAGCAATGCTTGATTTGGGCAAAGGCTCAGGTCCTATGGATCATTCGTTTGCGATAGACAATGAATATACAACAGAATATGAAGGATAATAAAAAAACCATTCTAGTATTGGCGTCTAGAATGGTTTCTTCTTGTTTATTATTATTTTTAGGAGAGAGATATGAATATTGGTTTATTTTCTATATTCATT
>NZ_QSPK01000021.1 GCF_003436425.1 Eubacterium sp. TM05-53 | reverse complement strand
CAGCTTTTCACATGCCGCATTCCCATGTTCCGAAACCAAAATCTTAATATACAAGAAAAGCAGGGTTAACCTGCTTTTGATATTTTCATGACCCAATAGCCCTTATCACGAGCCATTTTTTCTACTTCATAGCCTTTTTCTTGTAAATAATTGATTGCACTTTGTGCACCATGCTGCTTGCGCATTACAATCCAGAAATGACCATCTTCCTTTAAATGTTCTAAACACTGATCAAACAATGAATAAATCATTGCCTTTCCCGTACGAATCGGTGGGTTCAAAAGAATACAGGCATATTGGCCTTCATTCACACCTGACTGACATAATATCTTTGCCTTACGACGATATTTTTTCATGTTTGCATCTGCGAGCTGACAAGCTCTTTGATTTACATCAATCATTGTCATTGCGGTATGCTTCCAATACTCCATTAAAATCAAGGCAATAGGACCAATTCCACAACCTAGATCCAATGTGCTTTCTGGTTCAGATTCATTGTCGAGTACCGTTTCTAAAAGAATACGCGTACCTTCATCCAATTTATCTTTACTGAAAACTCCAGCATTCGAATTTAACTTATATGTAAAATCACGAAAATGTATCGTTATTTCTTCTGGTGCATCTTTTACAATATCATTTGTGAAATAGTGTGCCATACTACTTTGTAGCAGCTTCTACAATCGCATCTGCATCAATTTTGTATTTTGCGAATAATTCAGCTGGTTTTCCACTTTCACCAAATACATCCTGAACACCGACACGAACAAGTTTACATGCTGTTCCTGCTTCCGCTAATACTTCTGCCACAGCACTTCCTAAACCACCAATAATAGAGTGTTCTTCACAAGTCACGATTGTATCATGCGTTTTTGCGAGTTCAATGATCAATTCTTTATCGATTGGTTTAATTGTATGGATATTTACTACAGTTGGAGCTGTTTCCATTTTCTTAGCAGCTTCTAAAGCTTCTTGAACCATTAGTCCAGTAGCTACTAAAGCAACTTTTTCACCTTTTTGTAGAACTACACCTTTTCCTAGTTCAAATTTATAGTCGTCGCCATTTACGCTTTCAACACCACTACGACCTAAACGAACGTAGCAAGGACCATCAATTTCAGCTACAGCTTTACATGCTTGTTTAGCTTCATTATAGTCACATGGAACGATAACTTTCATACCTGGAATACCACGCATTAAACTAACATCTTCAATACATTGGTGGCTTGCACCATCTTCTCCAACACTAATACCTGCGTGAGATGCACAGATTTTAACATTTAATTGTGGATATCCAATACTGTTACGGATTTGTTCGAATCCACGTCCAGTCGCAAACATTGCGAAAGTAGATGCATACGCAATCTTACCACTAGCTGCAAGACCTGCCGCAACACTCATCATATTTCCTTCGGCAATTCCCATGTCAAAGTGACGAGAAGGATCTACTTTTTTAGCTTCTCCACTCTTTGTACTACCAGCTAAGTCCGCATCTAATACAACGACATTTTTATTTTCAACCATTAATTCTTTTAAAGCATCACCATAAGCGACACGTGTAGCTACTTTTGCCATTATTCTGCCTCCAATTCTTTCATTGCAGCATGGTATTGTTCTTCATTTGGTGCTACTCCATGCCATCCTTGTTGATCTTCCATAAATGAAACATCTTTACCTTTAATTGTCTTCGCAACAATTACAGTTGGCATTCCTTTTGTTTCACGAGCTTCTTTTAATGCAGCACGCAATTGATCATAATCATGACCATCTACATTTATTACGTGGCAGTTGAAAGCTTCGAATTTTTTATCCAAAGGATACACACTCATAACTTCATCTACGTGACCATCAATTTGAAGGTTATTGTTGTCAACAATAATACATAAATTATCTAATTTATAGTGAGCCGCTGACATTGTAGCTTCCCATACTTGTCCTTCTTGGCATTCACCATCTCCAAGTACAGTATAGATACGGTGATCGTTTTTATCTAACTTATTGGCTAATGCCATACCTACAGCACAAGAAATACCTTGTCCTAAAGATCCTGTAGACATATCTACACCTTCTACATAATTCATATTAGGGTGTCCTTGTAAACGTGAATTAATAGCTCTGAAAGTTGTCAATTCTTCTTCAGGAAGGAATCCCTTTTCAGCAAGTACTGCATATAAAGCTGGACTTGCATGTCCCTTACTTAATACAAAACGATCACGATCCAATGTATTTAAGTTTTCCTCATTAATATCCATTTCTTCAAAGTATAACTCTGTTAAAATGTCAGTTGCACCTAAACTTCCACCCGGGTGTCCACTTTGGGCACTATACACTTCTTTCACTATATTTCTACGAATATTTTTTGCGTGCAATGCAAGTTCCTTGTTTTCCATAATATTTACGCTATCTCCTTTTTGCGCATACATTATAACAAACTTTTTGTCACAATACACCCCCCTACAAAAAGTCAATTATTTCACAAACGCTTATATTGCCACACATAAGCTGCATCATTGATCAATTCTATGTCATTTTGACTAATCCCAATCAATTCCAACGCTTCAAATATGTCTATCCCTTTTTCAAATAGTTTCTCAAAACAATCCATCCTCGCTTTTGTCTTTTCTTGTTGGATTACTTTCTCTAACACTTCTTGAACTCGATCCGATTGAGCACGATAAAACATACCATCCATCTTTAAAGCGAGTTTTTCATCCACATCCGAAAACAAAGCTTTTAAAGTTTTAATGTCACAACCCCGATTCAATAAAAGTAAATAAAAGCTACGAATCTCCAAGTTGTACACTCGCTTACGAAACAGTTCAAATTCTACATCTAATTTTTCCATTTTTTTGTTCTCCTTTTTTCTACACTCTCTTATACGTAAAAAAAAGAAGTTTCACCAAAAAAAAGTGAGAAATCAATCTCACTTTTCAACTTCATAAATCATGGCACCAAAACTAGGAACATTTACTTCGATCATATATGGCTGATTATGTCTTGTAAGACGCATTGCCTGCACCTCTTGAGGTGCATGACCTTTTAAGTTTCCGTTGTATTTATCCCACTCTGTATTCAAAATTTCTTTATATTTACCTTTGCAAGGAACACCAAACTGTTGGTGATCATATGGATTTGTTGAGAAATTCATAATAATAACGAAATCTTTCTTTGAACCTCTACGAATAAATGAGAACGTATTTTGTCCTACATTATCTGCGTCAATCCAACAGAAACGACTTGGATCATAATCTTGATCAAAGAATGCATCATTTTCTGTATAGATCTTACCTAAGTCTTCACATAAGTGTTCAAACGCATCATGCATTGGATAATCCAACAAGAACCAGTCACAGCTCTTTTGTTCATCCCATTCACGCAATTGACCAATTTCATTACCCATGAAATTCAATTTCTTGCCAGGATGCGTAAACATATATACATATAATGCTCTTGCCTGGGCAAACTTATCTTCATAGCTTCCCCACATTTTATCTACAATGGTTGCCTTACCATGCACAACTTCATCATGACTAAATGGTAAGATAAATCTTTCTGAATAGAAATAAGCCATCGAGAAAGTAACGTCATGGTGATGCCACTTACGATAGATTGGATCTCTTTTTAAATAAGATAATGTATCATTCATCCAACCTAGATCCCACTTATAGTCAAATCCTAAGCCACCCGCATAACTTGGCTTTGTGACATTAGGAAAATCGCTTGAATCTTCCGCAATCAACATGATTTTTCCTTGATGCGCCTCATTCAACAAGTGATTCATACGTTTCATGAAATCACATGCACCTTCATTCACACCATTATTCTTGTTTCCATGCCAGAAAATCGCATTACTGATCGCATCCATTCTTAAACCATCCACATGATAAACATCTATCCAGAAATTGGCTGCAGACATCAAGAATGAGCGAACCTCTTCTTTCCATAAGTTAAAGTTAGCTGTTCCCCATTCACTATTCGCATCTTCCGGTTTTGAATATTCATATAAAGGAGTACCATCAAACATTCCTAACGCGTAATTATCCTTCACAAAGTGTACAGGCACAAAATCCATGATGACACCAATTCCAGCTTCGTGAAGTGCATTCACAAAGTGCATTAATTCATGATTTGTTCCATAACGAGAAGTACTTGAAAAATAACCCGTACATTGATAACCCCAAGAACCATCAAATGGGTATTCACATAGCGGCATGACTTCAACATGTGTAAAGTGATGTTTCTTACAGTGTTCAATCAATTCCTTTTCTATTTCATGATACTGTACAAACTCTTCGTTTTCATCATCTTTTCTCCATGAACCAACATGCATTTCATAAATATTCACAGGAGAATCAAAGCCCTTATTCCTTTGATCCAACCATTTTTTGTCAGTCCATCCATCGTAGCTTAAATCTGATACAATACTTGCCGTGTTTGGTCTTAATTCACTATAAAAAGCATATGGATCCATTTTGTCTACCAATTCACCATTTGCCTGCCACACACGATATTTATACGAATCCTTATCCTTTGCACCTTCTACAAAACATTCCCAAATCCCACGTTTATCTTTTTTCATTTTACTAGCTTGATCATCCCAGTCATTAAATGTACCAATAACTGAAATATTCTTTGCGTTTGGAGCATACACTCTGAAACGAACCCCATTAGCTTCTAGGTGTGCACCAAAAATATTATAAGCATGTATGTCACGCCCTTCAAAAAAGGCTTTTGTCTTTCTTTGATCCATAACGATATAACCTCCGTATATATATTTTATACCGGAACGCAAGAAACTTAAAGTGTATTTTTCAGATTTTGAAAACGCTTACCAATTATCAAAAAAGATGCAACTAACGCTGCACCTCCATGAATTGACGTAATATATTTTCTAAATCTTCTAATGTGTTCATTTGTGACATCTCATTTTTAAAGATTCTTGAACTAGGAAGTCCCTTTAAATACCAGCTAGCCAAACCTCGCATTTCACGAATAGCTACTTTTTCACCTTTTGTATCCGCTAATCCTTTGGCATGATCCATACAAATTTCAATACGATCTTCCATTGAAAATTCATGTTTCTGTCCTGTAATTGAATCCACACATTCTTGAATCAAGAATGGATTACCTACAATTCCTCGACCTAGCATAACCGCATCACAACCTGTTTCATTCATCATACGGTGAAAATCTTCTACACTACGGACATCACCATTCCCGATAACAGGAATAGATACCGCTTCTTTTACTTGCTTAATATAAGACCAGTCTGCTTTTCCTTCATACATCTGATTACGCGTACGACCATGCACTGCAACAGCACTAACGCCCACACTCTCCATAGCCTTCGCCATTTCAACGCAATTAATATGATACATATCAAAGCCTAAACGCATCTTTACTGTTACTGGCTTATTTACATTTTGTACAATATTCGATACAAGTTCTTTGGCATAATCAATATCCTTCATTAAAAAGCTTCCTGCCTGGGCTTTGATAACCTTGTTTACGGGACACCCCATATTAAAGTCAATAATGTCACAATCTGTTTGCGTATCCAAATATTTAGCTGCATACACAACCGTATCAATATCATGACCAAACAATTGGAAAGATACAGGATGTTCATTTTCATCGATGGCACACATTTGTTTCGTCTTCAATGAATCATAGTATAAAGCTTTATCACTTACCATTTCATTACAAACTAAACCAGCTCCAAAGCGTTTCGCAATTCTACGAAATGCGATATTACTAATACCTGCCATTGGTGCAATCACAACCGGATTTTCGATTTCTACATTTCCAATCTTAATCATGCATCTTACTCGCAATCGCTCTTAATTCTTCTTCTGTGAAATGATATGTTTCATTACAGAAATTACATGTGATTTCACAACCATGCTCTTTATCAGCCATCTCTAAAACATCTGATTTTTTTATAGTTCCCAAAGCTCTAGCCATACGTACCTTTGAACAAGGACAATCATAAGCCACTGGTTGTGTCGTTAAAATCTTCGCATCTTCAAACATGTCATTTGCCAAATCTTCTAAACTTGAATCATCATATTCTTGAATTAAAGTACTCATTGGTTTCAACCCTTCAAGTACGTGTTCACAAATAGAAATATCTGTTTCTGTCGCATCTGGAAGCATTTGTAGAATCATGGCACCCGCACTGGCAACACGACCATCCGTTCCTATTAAAACTCCACATGATACAGCTGTTGGTGTTTGTTCAGACAAAGTGAAGTAATAAGCAAAATCATCCCCAATTTCACCACTCTGCAACTCAACCGAACCAGAAAAGTTTTCTTCCATACTTAAATCTTTAGTAACTGTTAAAGTTCCATCTGTACCGACAACAGCTCCTACATTTAATTTTCCTGGGCGAATCAAAACATCCTCTACATGTGGATTTGAAACAAACCCACGAACATTTCCATTCGCATATGCATCTACCACAATAGAACCAATTGGACCATGTCCATTGATTGTGATTGACAACATTTCTTCTTCTGATTTCAACATAGCACCCATCATACTTGCCACAGATAAAGTTCTTCCTAAAGCTGCACAAGCACATGAATGTAAATCAAAACGATCCTGCGCTTCCTGTACTAAGTCAGTTGTGCGCACAATATATAAACGAACATGCTCATTTAAAACAAGAGCTTTTAATAGTTGATCTTTCATAATATCCTCCACGATAAAATTCACTAGCACCATTCTACTGAATTCTTGTATCCATTTCAAGCCAAACTAAAAGCCATCAATCGATGGCTTTAATGTGTAATTAATCTTTTTTCTTAGTTAATTCATTGAACGCATCGTCCAAATCCTTTTGGTCAACACCACTTGGAGTTTCTGGAATCTCTGGAACTTGAACTACTTCTTGTTCTGGTTTTTCCTCTTCTTCACTTGTTTCAACATTAGGATCTGTTAATTGTCCATAATTCATTAAGTTCGTGATTTCTTCATTTGTTAATGTTTCATGTTCATACAAATTGTTCGCGATCAAATCCAACAAATCTTTGTTTTCAGTTAAAATCTTACGACAATTTTCATGACACTCATCTACAATCGCACGAACTTCTTTATCAATTTCAGCCGCTACACCTGCAGAATAATCACTACCCTTTGTATAATCTCTTCCTAAGAAGACATTTCCTTGAGGATCCGCATATTGGATAGGACCTAAACTAGACATACCATATACACGAACCATATTTTTGGCAATTTCTGTTAATTTTTCAATATCATTTACAGCACCCGCACTGATTTCACCAAATTGGATCTCTTCAGCTGTACGACCACCAAGTAAACCAGTGATCTGCGCAATAAATTCAGATTTTCTATGGAAGTATTTCTCTTCACGAGGTGTCATCAAGTTATATCCACCCGCATCTCCACGAGGAATAATTGTAACTTTCTGAACCATATCTGCATCTTCAAGTTTTAAACCAATAACGGCATGTCCCGCTTCATGGTAGGCCACAAGAATTTTATCTTTTTCTGTATATTTTTTACTCTTTTTCGCAGGTCCCATCATAACACGGTCAATAGCTTCATCTAAATCCGTCATTGTAACCTTAGATTCATTTTTACGAACCGCTAAAATAGCACCTTCATTCAATACGTTAGCTAAATCTGCACCAGAGAATCCAGGCGTACGTTTTGCCAAATTTGCAAGTGAAACATCACTCGCCAATTTCTTGTTACGAGCATGTACCTGTAAAATAGCTTCACGGCCCTTAATATCTGGCAAACTAACAGTAACACGACGATCGAAACGACCACTACGAAGTAAAGCAGGGTCCAATACATCTGGACGGTTTGTAGCCGCAATCACCACAATACCCGCATTATCTGTCATACCATCCATTTCAACCAATAATTGGTTCAATGTTTGTTCACGCTCATCGTTTCCGCCACCCATACCAGCTCCACGCTGACGTCCAACGGCATCGATTTCATCAATAAAAATGATGCATGGCGCACTCTTTTGTGCTGTCTTAAACATGTCACGAACACGACTCGCACCTGTTCCGACAAACATTTCAACGAAGTCAGAACCTGAAATCGAGAAGAATGGAACATTGGCTTCTCCAGCTACGGCTTTTGCCAATAAAGTTTTACCAGTTCCTGGAGGACCAACCATCAAGATTCCCTTAGGAATATGTGCTCCCATATCTGTAAATTTCTTTGGTGAACGTAAGTAATCGATAATTTCTTTTACTTCTTCTTTTTCTTCTTCACAACCCGCAACATCTTTAAAACGAACTTTTACATTCGATTCAACACGAGCTTTTGATTTTGCGAATTCAAAGGCTTTATTATTGCCTCCACCGCCCATTTTAGAAAACATGAAGTAGAAGAATACCGCAATAATCAAGAATGGAATGATTTGAGAAAGAATAGAAATCCATACACTTCCTTGGTTTGGATCTTCTACTGTTAGCTTTCCACCATTACGTTGCAAATCCTTTTCCAACTTCTCAATATTCTTTTCTGTTCTTGGAACTATAACCTTGTATCCAATTGTCTTTGAGTTCTGCTCATAAGTACCTTCCAACTGAATAACAGTGGAACTAATTGTCATAGAACTCTTCTTAAAGTCAACTTCATCTACAATTTTCTCAAATTGTGTATAATTCATTTGTACAGTACTGCCCTGTGAACTATAAAAAACTAATGATAATACAATTGATAAAATGAAGATGGTTGGTAAATAATTTAACCACTTCTTCATAATCTTCCTCCTACTGATAAATTTCAGGTTTTAAAACGCCAACAAATGGTAAGTTACGATATTTCTGGTTGTAATCCAATCCGTATCCAACCACAAATTCATTTGGCACCTCAAAACCAACGTAATCCGCTTCAATTTCACAAACACGACGGCTTGGTTTATCTAACAATGTTACACAACGAACATCTAGACAACCTTTATTCTTAAACATTTTCTTTACTTCAACTAAAGTTCTACCTGTATCAATAATATCTTCTACAACTAAAATAGAACGATTCTTACAAGATAGATCCATATCCTTTAAAATACGAACATCTCCAATTGATTCTGTTCCATCGTATGAACTAACGGACATAAAATCAATTTCACATGGAAATTCAAAACGCTTGATTAATTCAGCCATAAAAGGAACGCTTCCCCTTAACAATCCAACTACGATTGGAGTTTCTCCAGATTCCTTATAATCTTCTTCTATTTGATGTGCTAGTTCCACACAACGGTTTTCGATTTCTTCTTCACTTAATAAAATTTTTTCAATATCTTGAGCTATCATATGGTGTTTTTCTCCTTAAGTTACCTAAACATTGTAACATAAACATTTAATCTAGACCATTCATTTTAAAATAGAACTGTTGATTTTGTGAATAATGTTCTACATCACATCCAAGGCCTGGTACGAAAATAACTTTTCCTGCATTATTTTCCACAACCAGCCAATATTTTCGGTATATCTTGCAGATTTTTCGATCCACAAAGAAACGATGTACATTCTTATTTCCAAAACGCATCGAAATTACGTCATTCACTTTAACATGACGCACCACCAAAGGAAAGTCAGATGCCTCCACACTAAAAGACTCAATTGTTTGGCCATGATTCATAATAGAGAATTCTTTATAATCTTTATACTCCAATTCATTCAATGTATAATACACATTCTGTGGTTTTGGCATTAAATACAACTTTTCATTATGCCTTTCCAATAAATGATCCTCTATTTCAATCAGCACATTTCCCTTTAATTGGACACACAACTCTTCCATGTATTTCCTAGAGAAATGATGGCTCAAAGCCTGAAATAAGAAAGTATCTAAATAAAGCCAGCCATCTTCTTGATTCAATAAAGAATCGACATTCCTATTCCAATTCTTTAAAAAATCTTCTATGCCTGCTCTTTTTATTTGCCAAAAATCATTCTCATTTTGAATCTTTAAAATCCATTCTTCCTTTTCATTACGATTCATCTTTTCGATTTGTGTATGACGAATCACATTACGCGTATAGTGATTGGTTAAATTCGATTCATCAATTCCAAAAGAAACGCCATTATCATTACAGTATTGCTGCAATTCACTCTTTGTGAAATTCAGTAAAGGCCGAATGATTTGATATCCATGCCTCACACTCTTTTCTTTTAAGCCATACCAGTCACAAATCATATTTCGATTTTTCTGAAACAAATACGTCTCAATCACATCATCCATCTGATGTGCCACATATAATAATTTCGTATCAAATTCATCTGCCACTTCTTCAAAAAAAGCATAACGAACATCTCTTGCCCACGCCTGAAAATTTCCTTTCTCATGCACCGGATATAAAACACGAACAGGAATATCATATTTTTTACAATATTCCTTCACTATTTTCTCATCCCTATCTGCCGTATCGCGATGTTTATAATTCACATGTGCAACGACAATGTCCTTGCCTTGTTTATTCAATTGATCTAATAAAGCCATACTGTCAGGTCCACCTGAACAGGCTACTACACATTTTGACATGTTCCTATTATAGCATCATTTGCATAACACATTTTTTTATTTTATCAAACAAGTGAGAATTCGGATCAATATGCGCCTTCACATCAATCACACGCGCCGAATTGATCCATTTCGCATCATTTAAGAATAATACACTCGCCTTATTTAAGCCCTCAATTTCTGGTAAACGCATCAAATGACGCTTTCCCATATGGGATACAGGATCATACGCCCTATGATATGCACTACTATTCCCACTCATAGGTACTACAAATATTTTCCCATTCTTCATTGCCAACACTAAACCAAAATGCTGATAGCCAACCTCACTTAGATAGGCCAATCCAAAATCTGTAAAGCATATGTCGCCAACTTTCACATACACCTTAGCTTCTAAACTCGAATACATTTGTTTCCTCTGACAAAAATTCAGTTTAGAAAGCATATAATCATAAACCTCACTTTCATTTAAACCCTCTAACAGTTGTTCTTCAGCAATTCTAGCCTGCGACGTTATTTTCTGTGTGTACTCCGTCGACTTCTTGTTTTTGTACTTTTGCCATTCATTCGGTTCCATAACCCCATTTTAACAAACCAATGTGAAAACAATATTAAAAGTAGGCATTTTAGCCTACTTTTTTGAATATTTTTCGCGATTTTCTTTGAATACGATGCCACAAACCAATTAAAGGATGAAATTTCTCACTAATCATTGCCGATTTCTCAATAAAGATCTCTACCGCCAACAATATAATGACCATAACTAAAAAGCCGATATTTCGATTGATCATATACGCAAAAGCACTCAATCCAAAAAGCGCTGTTAAACCACACATGATAATTACAGTATTACGATGTCCAAATTGGCGCATCAACAAGTGATGAATATGACTCTTGTCCGCCTCCATAAATTTCATACCCTTTAAAGTACGTCTCAAAATAGCGGATAACGTATCAATAATTGGCAGCATCAACAATAAGATAGGCAATGCCAACGTCAAAATCGTACTCGATTTAAATCCAAGCAATGAAATTGCCGAAATCATGAACCCCAAAAACAACGATCCACAATCTCCCATAAAGATACTAGCTGGATGCGCATTATAAACTAAGAAACCCAATGTTCCAAAAGCTAAAATAAAGGCAATGCTTAATAAATCCGAACGTCTTTCGATGATGGCGATAGAACCAATGACCACAAGCACAATAACACTCATACCTCCGGAAAGACCATCTAGACCGTCAATCAGGTTTACCGCATTTGTGATACCGGCCACCCAAAAAATCGTAAAGATAAACGAAATAATACCTGTATCAATTTGAATGCCCAAAGGCAAACGAATAATATCTACTGAAATTCCAAAATAAATCAACACCAAAGCCGCAATAACTTCCAACGTCAGTTTAACCGGTGGCTTCATATCGATTAAATCATCAATTAAACCAGTAAAAAACATAATACTGCTTCCAATAACCAAACCTTTGATCTGACGATCCGCCTTCACAAAGATAGCCATCGTTATAATGAATGCCAAATAAATCGCAACACCACCAATACGCGAAATCTTTCCATGATGAACAGTTCGCTTATTTTCTTTGGCGTATGCCCCACAATAAATAGAATATTGCTTCACCAACGGTGTTAGAATCACTGAAATCAAGAATGGTAATAAAATCATTTTATAATCTATCACGCTGACTTTACCCCCTTTAATGCATCTATCATATCGTATTGTCCTCGTTTTGTACAAAGAACTGGACAAGATATGTTCTTAGAAATGAATTGTGACGGTCCAAAACAATCCGCCAATCCACCACTCAATTCAATTCCATGCATCAAAAAATGTTCTTGTAAAGATGCAGGAAGACCATCAAAACAATGTTTTACCCATAATGAAATCTGTGCTGAAACCATCTCGAAGGCCGGCCACAATAGACTTGACTCAATTTGAATCTGATGAAGAATCTGTCTTGAATCAAAGGCATAACACAACAATAAATTATTTTTTTGTTGCCAAAAAGCCAGACTTGCCATTTCCTTCAAATGAGCCGTCTTGTTGTAAACAATCCTTTGTATCTGCTCATCAATCTGTGCTCCCGCATAATAAATTGTCTTTGACACAAGCACCTTACCATAAGCACACACATGAATTTCCGTATAAGAATGTCCACTATGCACTAAAAAACAAGAACCTTCTTCTTGTAAAGCATTTAAGTTTGAAATAAATTCAACCTTACGTACGCCACAATCCAAAAACATTTGCTGCCAAAGTTCTCGTTGTCTTTGTGACAACTGTGTAGGAACACTCACAAGCACACTCGGTCTTAATAAGCCATCAAAGGCATGTAGTTCGTTTAATCCTTTTTGAACCAAAGGCTCAATCGAATGAAGAATTTGACCATGTGAAATAGGATATTGAATTTGCGTCGTATCCAAATCCTTATATAAATAGGCAAGTGCCTGATCGGAGACTCCCAATGTTTCTTTTCCTTTTTTTGCGATTATTGTTTTTAAAACAATTTGTTTCTGTGTAGAAAAATCATAAAACCGTGCAAGATATGCCCCCATATCCAGGGCAATCCACTTATCAAGCAAAGCCATTATAGATTGTTAATTGTAAAATCGCCTGACTTGAAATGTACGCAAGACAAAGCGATAAAAGAAACATTAAAATCTGCACTTTCTTAGGATTTTTTACACTACACACCTTTTCAAACTGAATACTTGAAATCGCATAAAAGCTTAAACCAAAACACGCAAAGAATACTAAATAAGAAATTACAGAAGCTGCCATATTAGCCTCCTACATGAACAATTTGAACAAAATTATACTTTTCCTTCAATTGCTCACATGCACTTAAAATCACTTCTTCATCCACACTGAATCCCAACATACTTGAACCAGACCCAGACATCAATATACGTACTAAACCTGCATCTTCCATATCCATTTTCACTTGTTCTAATTCAGGCTCAATCTCAAAAGCGATTGGCTCCAATGAATTTGCCATAGTCTGATATAAAAGATCCATATTCTCTTCTCGAATGCTCGACTCTACTAAATCTACATCCGGATGAAAAGGACGAGACTCTTTCCATTTAGAAAATGCATTCGCAGTAGAAATCCCAAAATCCGGTTTGACAACCACAATATCAAATTTCCAATCACTATCAATTGGCGTGATTTTTTCTCCAATCCCCTTTACTCGAGCCCACTTATCATGAATACAGAAAGGAACATCCGCACCCACTTGTTTTGTGATTTCATAAAGATTTTCTTCCGTTTCCTCAATACCTTCCATCTTTAAAACAGCCTTGCACACAGCTGCTGCATCCGCACTTCCACCACCAAGACCTGCCTGAGCTGGAATGTGCTTCTTGATCGATACTTTAAAACAAGAATCTATGTGATAGGTATCCTTTAAAACTTGAATCATCTTTGAAACCGTATTATTCTCTGGTAATTTCATACCTTCACATTCAACTACATCAAAATCATTATTTTCTATCTCAATCTCATCATAAATTGAAATAGGCACCATGATCATATCTAAAGAATGATACCCATTATCCATTCTTTCCACGACATCTAATGCTAGATTAATTTTTGCCCTTGCCTGTACTTTCATAGGTCACCTCATATAATCGAATAAAATCCTCTAACGTACATTGTTGTGCACGCGTACTTGGATCAATATTTACTTGTTCTAATAATTCTTTTGCCAAAGCCTTATCTTTCATAAAACCCTGGAAATTATTATAGATTGTTTTTCTTCTTTGCGTAAAGCAAGCCTTTACTAAATTAAAGAAATAATTTTCATCTTCTAAATGATATTTGTGATGGAAAGAAAATTGAATAACCATCGAATCCACATTTGGACTTGGCCAAAACACTCTTCTTGATACATCCATGACCTTTTTCACATCACAACGATATTGCGTAATCACACTCAACGCATTGTATTCCTTATCATTTTCATGTGCCAAGAAACGTTCTCCCACTTCTTTTTGCATCATAACCGTGATTCTTTCAATCTCTTCATTTGCCTCAAACAACTTGAATAAGATTGGCGTCGTAATATAGTAAGGAAGATTCGATGCGAAAACCACCTTTTGTCCAGGCTTTCTAAATTCGCGAATCTTTTCATCGATATCCACCTTTAAGATGTCTTCTAATACTATCTGTAAATGATCAAAACCAATCTCATTCTCTAATACAACCGGCAATCTCTCATCAATCTCAAAAGCTACAACTTGATCACTTTTCTCACATAAAAACTGCGTTAAAGCACCAATTCCAGGACCAATCTCAAAAACAAGTTCATCTCTTGATTGAATGGCCGCATTGGCAATCTTTTCAACAACACCCGGTTCAATAATAAAATTCTGTCCAAAGCTTTTCTTTGTGAAAACCTTATATTTTTCTTGAATCTCTTTTGTCTTTTTTACTGTCGCAATCGCCTGTTTCATGAAAGACTCCTTTCTTCTATTTCTTCTTTTGTCACATGCATCTGATTTAAACGCTTAAAGCATGTTTTCGCATTACAAGGACCAATATGGAATGCTTCACACACTTGAAAGCGCAATTCTTTATTTCCAACCAAGCCTAAATCAATAAAGTCTTGCCAACTCAATACTTCTTCTTTATTTTCAAACGTTACATAATGACATAGAGCATCCCATAAATCTTCTTTACTTGCATGCTCTACACCTACTTTTTTAGGTGTTTTCGCCTTTTCCTTATTAATAAACGCATGTTTACATCCCGGCACACTACTGCCAATCAATCTACGTATATGTTCTCCTGGCGTATCTGGATCTGTAAAAATAATTACACCTCTTGTCTTTTGAGCCTGTCTAACTCGCTCAATCGTTTTCTCGTTGACCTGGTCTCCACCCGTTTCAATCGTGTCACAATCAAAAAAAGACTGCAACGTGTTTGTATCATTTTTTCCTTCAACGACAATAATTTCTTTAATATGCTGCTTCATCTGTCTCCACCACATGTTTTGATGTAAAACCAGCACCATGTACCTGATGCACATCATTCACAATAATAAAAGCTTTGGAATCGATTTCTAAAACACTTGACTCTAATAATGGATATTGTTTCTGTTTAATAACACACATCAACACTGGCTTAGGTGCTTGTGTATAGCCACCACTTCCATCTAGAATCGTTACACCACGATCCACTGTCTCTAACAAAATACGACGAATCTGTTTCCACTCTGTCGATATAATCATAACATTTTTTGCGGACTGCATTCCAAGCATCACCGTTTTATCAATTGCCACACCGCAAACAAATACAGACATGATACCAATCAATGCTGGTGTTAAACCATGTGTAACCACACCCAATAAAACCGTTAAGCCATCTACGATCATGACACTTGTTCCTTCAGGAATCTTCAAGTATTTATGTAAAACCAAAGCTAAGATATCCATACCACCCGTACTTGAATTGACCCTAAATACCAAACCAAGTCCAATTCCAACAAGAACTCCGGCATAAATTGTAGCCACATAAGGTGGCATCACAAATGTATCTTTAGGAAACATTGTGGCAACTTGTGATAAACCTGTTACGAAAACCGGATATACAATTGTGGAAATCACAGATTTCATCGCAAACTGCTTTCCTAATAAAAGAGCTCCCAATATAAAGAGTCCAATTGTCAAAGCATCAATCATCAAAACTGTATCAATTGGAAGGATAGGATGTAATGCGACAGCTACACCGGCAACCCCACCAGTTAATATATTATTAGGAAGTATAAAAAAGGAAACTGAACATGCGACTACAAAGTTTCCAAGTATAATCATTATTAAGTCATGTATTTTATTCTTGCTCATATGCATACCTCTTCTAGCCTACATGATTATAGCATTTTTTTCATATTTAGTTTTTAAAAATATCGCTTGCATAAAATAAACTTTATCCGTATAATAGTCCGGGTTATATAAGTTCATGATATGGTTGAACGTTCATACCTACTACCGAAAACAGTAGACTATAGCCTTCAAATAGGAGGAAAAAAGATGCAATACGATATCATTATTATTGGTGCTGGGCCTGGAGGAATCTTCTCTGCCTACGAATTACTTAAAAACAAACCTGAATTAAAAATTGGTGTATTTGAAGCGGGTGCTCCATTAGAAAAAAGAAAATGTCCAATCGATGGAAAGAAAATCAAATCATGTATCCACTGTAAATCATGTGCTATCATGAATGGCTTTGGTGGAGCCGGAGCATTCAGTGATGGAAAATATAATATCACAAATGAATTTGGTGGAAACCTATATGAATATGTAGGCGAACAAGAAGCTATCGATTTAATGGAATATGTCGATGAAATCAACTGCAAGATGGGTGGAGAAAAAACTCGTCTATATGCGAACTCAGATGCAGCTATCGCTAAAAAATGTCTTCAAAACGATCTTCACTTATTAAAAGCGAAAGTACGTCACTTAGGAACAGACATCAACTATGTAGTACTTGAAAACTTATACAACGAATTAAAAGACAAAGCAGATTTCCATTTCTTTAAACACATTGATATGGTAAACAAAATTGAAGATGGATATGAAGTCGTTTGTGGCGATGAAACATATACATCTACACAATGTATTATTTCTACAGGTCGTTCAGGAAGTAAATGGATGGAATCTGTATGTTCAAATTTAGGTATTGAAACAAAGAGTGACCGTGTGGACATCGGTGTACGTGTTGAATTAAATGCCGATACATTCTCAGAATTAACAGATTCATTATATGAATCTAAAATCGTATATCGTTCAAAGAAATATCAGGACCGCGTTCGTACATTCTGTATGAACCCTAGAGGTGTTGTCGTAAATGAAAACACAAACGGAATCATCACTGTAAATGGACACAGCTACGAAGATCCAGCTCGTTTCACAAACAACACAAACTTTGCCCTATTAGTATCAAATCATTTCACAGAACCATTCTCACAAAGTAACCAATATGGTGAAAGTATTGCCCGCTTATCAAACATGTTAGGTGGTGGTGTTATCGTTCAACGCTTTGGTGATCTGATTCGTGGACAACGTTCAACTCCAAGTCGTATTGCACAAGGATTCGTAACTCCTACATTGAAGGCTACGCCAGGAGACCTATCTCTAGTTATTCCTAAACGTCAATTAGATGATATTATCGAAATGATCTACGCCCTTGATAAAGTATGTCCATCAACAGCTAGTGATGATACATTACTATATGGTGTTGAAGTTAAGTTCTACAATATGCAAGTAAAAGTAGATAAAAACTTAGAAACAAAACACAAAGGACTATTCGTTATCGGAGACTGTTCAGGTGTAACACACTCATTAAGTCATGCCAGTGCATCTGGTGTATATGTCGCAAGACACATCACAGGAAATCTATAATAAGACAAAAAGTGGATCAAGCAATCCACTTTTTTATTTATCAAACATTCTTTCTAAATCAAACAAATGTATATTTTTATCTTCAATCATATTTTCATTGAATCCCTCTTTAGAAAAGATATAATATACTCTTTTTAATTTGTCTGGAAAAATAGAAGCACTCTCTTTTAGATGTTCATACATGTCCTTTGTATATTTTTTATTTCGAAATTTACAATCCATCACCAACAAATATTCTTTCGTACTTGTGATACCATCTATTTCAATCGATCTATTTAACTTCGAGTTATCAACCTTATAATTCTGTATATGTGGAAAAATATCTTCTAATTCACCTTTTTCATTCAACATATCCATATATAAAATCGATAAATTCTCAAATTCAAACGAAAGAAATGAATCTAATTTTTCTTTATTTCTTTCAAACACAAGATTTCCATTTATTTTTATTTTCTCTTGGTTTTCAAAAATTAAGGTATACCATAATTTCAACATCGAATCCGATATATCATAATAAATTGTACGTTTATTCCCATTATACATATTCTTTTTCTCTACAATTTCACTCTTTATCAATGTTGCAATATATTTAGAGACTTTAGCCTCTGCCTCATGAATATCTTCACTAATCGTTTTTATCGTTCGATTACGCTTTGAGATTGATACTAATATGGAATTATATACATCCTGTACATTCGTTGAATTTGATAAAAGTTGATCTGGCAAATTAAAGAATGTACCGAACTCATTAAATAACAAGTATTGAATGTTTTCATAAAAAGTTTTCGTATGATCAATTGTCGATAAATAATATGGATATCCCGACATTAGGCACAAATAATTAGCCTGACTTTCGATATCTTCCGTTTTCACAAATTCCTTTGCGTCCATAAAATTCATTTTTTTGATTTCCATCTCAAAAGTACGTCTTTTATATAATGGACTCGCATGATTCTGTATTTCTCTTTGCAGAAAACCTATATCACTTCCCGATAAGATGACCATCATATTATCACTCGCATGATCAATAAACTCTTGCAAAACAGAAGAGAAACTAGAATCTTGACTCACTATATATGGATACTCATCTATAACCAACACAAAGCGCTCATTCTTTGCGTATTCTTGAATCGATTTAAAGGCGTGTTGCCAACTCGCAAAAACAAATGTATCTGGAAGATTCAATAAATGATCCACTTCATAAGAAAAAGATTTTAAATTTCCATAACTATTATCTTGTTTTGCCTGAAACAATATACCGTTTTTACCCTTTAAAAATTCATTTAATATGGATGATTTCCCAATTCGTCTTCTTCCATACAATACACCAAATTCTTTTCTGTTGCTTGTATACCGACTATTTAATGCATCCAATTCCTTTTTTCTACCAACAAACATAGACCCTCCGCTTTATTAACTCCACAGTTATTAACTCTCGAGTTAATAATATCATTGAATGAAAAGATACGCAACATGGTATAATAATCTAGGTGATAATTTATGATACAAATTCCAGACAACAGTACAATATTAGCTCCGGCTACCTTACATTTATCTTTATACAAAGAGATTTTAAAACAAAAAAAAGATTGCCTTGGCATCCAAGTTTTAACCTTGTCTAGCTGGCTATCTTCTTTTTATCATGGACAAAATAAATCCGACATTGAAATTCTTTATCTATACAAAGAAGCCTTAAAGAATATATCTATTTCAAACGCCTTCTATTCCAGTAAAGAAGACTATGACTTTTTAAGTGCTTGTTTAGACTTTATTAAAATGGCAAAGACCTATCAAATCCATGATTTTCCTTGTTCCACCCAAAAAGAAAAGGATCTACATGAAATTTTAAATCTGCTTTATCCAATTGAACTTAAAGAAGACCAAACGCAAGATGTCCTTTCAAGTTTACCGGATTTAGAAAATATCTATATTCTAAAAAAAGAATATTCTCAATTGGACAATTACTGGATTCAAATCTTGCTTGATCATGGTGCAAAATGGCTTGGTGATAAGCAACTATTGACAACACACTATTACAGTGTTGCCAATGCACGCAAACAAATGGAAGTCATCGCAAATCTTATCATTGAAAATGACTATTCAGCCGATGATATTTTTATTGCCCTAAACAATTCAAGTGACATCAACGTTTTAACCCAAGTCCTTACAGCTCATAAGATTCCATTCACAACTATGCAGGAAGTGCATACCACATCTATATATAACGAGTGGATTCATTATTTAACTTGGGCTAAAGATATGGATCTAAAGAGCTTTTTAAACTTGGTTCAAACCCTATACCCAAATGACAATTATCTCATGCAGTATTACACATTGTTTCCTGAACAATTTTTAAAATTTGAACCATTCTTAACTACGCTACCATACAAGGATAATGAAATTATTGATTCCTACCAGTTCGCATCCTACCAAAGATTAGAACAAGATACTTTGGAATGGATACAAAATCATGCCTTCTTATTTGATGCATACAATTTTATCGAGATGGCTAAACACATTCAAAGTCTACACGAACAAGTCACAAAAGAAGATTTGAATGCCTTCAACGATGTCATGTCACTTATCCAAGATGTGCATACACACATTCATAATGCGAACGATTTAAATATCTTGATTCACCAGATTCAAAATCTTTCTGCCAATCAGAAAGCCAATTCCATTGAAGGAGTATTCATTGGATCTAGACAAGACATCACAAATTTAAGGTCCATCGGCTTTTTAACTGGCACAAACGCCAGTGCATTTCCTGCTTTAAAGTTACATACTGGAATCTTTGATGAGGCCTATGTACAAAATACAGATTTACCAAGTCTTGAAACACGCATTCAAAACCAGCAGGCACAAATCTTTGACTGCTTATCTTTGTGTGAGATTCTTTACGTACTCTACCCGCAAAGTGATTATCAAGGAAAAAATTATGAGCCTAGCTCCGACATAGAAAACTGGCTCCAACAAAAGGCTGAGTTTATCACTACGCCCGATGCTTTTAACTGGACTACGCCAAATATCGATTTAAATGAAACAACAGCTAAATCCATATTCTTTAAGGATGGTCATTTTAAAGGATCTATTTCAAGACTTGAATCCTATGCGCGCTGTCCTTTTTCTCATGCCCTAAAATACGGCCTGTATTTAAAAGAAAAAGAAGATATCACAGACATTCGAATTCGCGGAAGTATTTTACACCATGTCTTAGAAGTAATTTCAAAAGATAGACAAGATTATACTTCTTTATCCAAAGAAGAAATTCATCACTATGTTGAAAATGAATTTGCCTTCGCAAAAAAAGTACTTTTACAACAAGTTCCATGGTTTGATTCTCAAATTGAAGAGATCACAGAAAAACTCGTGTTGATTTTTGAACAACTACATAATTTTGAATCCAACTGGCATATGCATATTGATAAACAAGAACACAAGTTCTCTTATTCCTACCCATGGAATGGATATACCATTGATTTATATGGCTATATTGACCGAATTGATAGTTCAAATACATCCTTTTGTATCTTTGACTATAAATCAAGTGATAAAGACATTAAACTCAATGAATTTGAATCCGGACTCTCTTTACAATTAGCCACATATACGTTAGCTTACGAAAAAGAATCCGGTCTAATCCCTGTAGGATGTTTCTACATTGCGCTAAGGACAACCCCAGAAACGCTTACTTATGGAAAATTAAATTATCGTAAAAAAGTTCCTGAACTCACTGTGAACGATGAAAAAGATGTTGCGGATACATTTAAAGTCAATCGAAGATTAAATGGATGGCACTTTAGTGATGCGAGCATTTATTGTGATGACATAAAACGATATATGCCTGTAAAAAGAGCCAATCCAAGTTTAGAAACCATCCAAGAGGAATGGACTCAAGTCATTGACAGTCTTTTAGAAGACATTGAAAGTGGACAGGCCTTGCCTAATCATGTCCAAGATGCATGTAAATATTGTGCATATAGATCTATTTGTCGAAATTTAGCGAACGAAGTAGAACCAAAGCTTCGCGTAGAAAAGGAGGAAGAATAAATATGGATTTTTCAATTCCCCAACAAAAAGCCATTGACATTCGAGATACAAATGTCGTTGTCTCTGCCAGTGCCGGAAGTGGTAAAACAGCCGTTTTAGTAGAACGTTTATGTCAGCTTGTATTAAAAGACCATATTTCGATCGATTCTATCCTGGCCATGACTTTCACAAAGGATGCGGCTGCCGAAATGAAGGCGCGTCTTCTTTCAAAGTTAAAGGAACAACCAAAAACCGAATATATTCTTCAACAGATGGCTCTACTTGAAACAGCTAGTATTTCTACTATTGATAGCTTCTGTTTGTCGATCGTACAAAACTATTACTATAAGATTCCTATTTCATATACAATGTCCAAACAAACGGCATCCTCAGCTCAAACACGCCTTGCGTTTGAGAATGCCTATAAACATGCGATTCAAGATTTAGACTTAGATGCATACACAAAATTAAAAATGTATTTCCATTCTTTTGGCAAAACCGAAGAAGACATTCAAAAATATATTGAAGATATTTTGGCAATCATTAACTCTAAATCCGAAGAAGACGCTACGGCTTGGATTAAAAACATTCAAAATTCATATACATATTTAAGTCCAGAATTAATGGAATATGCATTGAAATACTTTCATAATCATTGTCTTGCGATGACTGAAATATTAGATGAAGTGATTGATCAAATCGCAAAGCCTGAAGATTATGAAATCAAAAAGGAATATTTATCAAAGTGTTTAGATACTAACTCGTATTCAGATTTTAAAGCTCAATTTGAATTATATTTGAAGAATACCCTTGGTTTTAAGAAGACAATTGATAAGGTGGATTACTCAAAATATCAAACTTCTTTTAAAGATCATGAAACAAAGATCGTAGAAAACTTATTTGATGAAGAATTCTATTTAAAGGACATTCAAAATCATAAAACTTTAGTAGATACTCTATTTGAATTAACCAATAAAGTAAAACTATACTTTCAATTAGAAAAAAAGAAAATGGAAGTAATTGACTTTAATGATATGGAGCATTTTGCGTATCAACTCCTTCAAGATCCGATGATCAAAGAAGAAATGTACAATAAGTACCAGATGATTCTAGTTGATGAATTCCAAGATACCAATGAACTTCAAGAAAAAATCATTGCGTCTTTCTGCCATGAAAACAACGTATTTAGAGTGGGTGACATTAAACAATCCATCTATGGTTTCAGACAGGCCAATCCAAAAATCATGCAGGACTGGATGAAAAAGGAAGATATCAACAACACTCCTTTATTATTGCAGGAAAACTATCGTTCCAATGCGAGTGTTATTCAATTCAACAATGATTTCTATAGTAAGATTATGAACAATGAATTGTTGGGAAAACAATTTGAAGATATCGATATTGCGAATGTCGGTACAAAAGGACAAATGGAAAGTCCTCAATATCCAGTTCGCTTCTTATATACGGAGTATAAAGATGAAGAAGGGAATAAGGCAACCATCAAAAAGAATCACAATGAGAATCGTTTTGATTTAATTGCGCAAGACATTATTGAAAAGCATAAGGCGGGAATGCCCTATAAATCGATGTGTGTATTAACGCGTAATCATGCTCCTCAAGAAAAATTGAAAACAGTTTTTGAGGCCTACAACATTCCAGCGATGATCACCATTGATCATGGATTCTATACAAATCCAGCCATTCAAATTGTACTTTCGACTTTAAAAGCTTTAGAAGATTTAACGGATGACATTGCGTTATGTGCTTCTTTAATGTCTCCATTATTTAATGTATCTTTTTCTCAAATTGCGAATTGTTGTATTGGAAAAGAAAAAGGTACATCTTTATATATGAGTATTAAGAACGAAGATTTCATGAAGCCTTTCTTTGAACTATATGTCAATCGAAATCAAACAATCGTACAACTTCTACAATATATCTATGCCTATAATAATTTCTATTATGCTTCTACAACCATTCAAGATAAAAACAACTTGGATTATTTATTAGAATTGGCTACGCAATATGAAAATCAAAGTGATATCCATGGTTTTGTCCTACAACTATCTAAAGATGCAACGCAAGATCAAACACAAGAAGCCAGTTTATATGGCAAAGAAGATGATGTAGTTCAAGTAAAAACAATGCATCAATCTAAAGGTTTACAATTCCCTGTCGTATATATTCTTTCGCAACATGAACAAAGAGATAAACATGGCAGCTCATGTATCTTATTTGATTCTACATTAGGTCTTTCTTTAAAAGGTTTAAGTCATGACTATACATATAAGTACAATTCAATTTATCATTTGGCTCTACAAACAAAAAAAGAATTAGATGATCTTGCGGAAGAGATGCGTGTATTCTATGTTGCGACAACTCGTCCTCAAAAAGAATTGGTCATTGTGGATACCATTGAAAGTTTAGAAGACTTCTATAGTCCATTAAACGCCTATACTTTATTAGAGGATGAAAGTTATACAGGATGGTTACTACATACCTATGCCAATACGAGCGATTCTTTAGTGGTTTTTGATAAAAAAGCAGCTCTATATGAAAGACCATTAAAAGTACGTCAGAATAACACGTCTTATAAATTACCAGTCTATTCAAAAAAATCAGATGCTTTCTCAAGCCAGACGGCGAGTGGTGCCAAAATGAAATTAGACTGGAAAGAAGTATCTCTTTCAAAGAATATTGGAACACTTCGCGGTACTTTATTCCACGAAATCGTGGCGCAATGTTCATATCCGTATCAACAAGAAGAAATTATTTCTTATGCGAATTCTTACGGATATACTTTAAAGGATTATGACATCAAACAGATTTTAGCTTTAAACACAGATGCTCTGTATGCTTCTTGGATGAAAGAAAAACATGTATTTGAACAAAGCTATATTATTGAAGATAAAAATCAAGTCGTTCATGGATTTATGGACTTAGTTGTCTATAAAGAAAATGAAGTAATTATCATTGATTTTAAAACAGATGCCACAGATAATGAGAATAAATTAATTGATATGTATGCGGCTCAGCTTCAAACTTATAAACATTCGATGAAAAAGATGACGGATTTACCGATAAAAACGTATATTTATGCTTTTTCTCTATTTAAATGCATCCTTTTATAATAACTTATGCTACAATGGAGGGGTCTTTTGAAAAAAAGAGAGAGAAGGAGAGAGAATCGTGGAAAAATTCTTTAAATTGAACGAAAAAGGTTCAAACGTTAAGACAGAGCTTATTGCTGGTCTTACAACATTCTTGGCTATGGCCTACATTCTTGGGGTTAACCCTGCAGTATTGGCAGATGCTGGTATGGATAAGGCGTCTGTATTCCTTGCGACAGCTATTAGTGCTGGTGTGGCAAGTATCATTATGGGACTTGTTGCCAACTACCCAGTCGCATTAGCTTCTGGTATGGGTGTTAACGCATTATTCGCATACACAATCTGTGGGCAAATGGGCTTTAGCTGGGCAGCTGCATTAAGTGCTGTATTCATTTCAGGTGTTATCTTTATTGTTATTTCTGTTACTGGTGTTCGTAAAGCGATTATCAATGCGATTCCAGTACAATTAAAATTGGCAATCGGAGCCGGAATTGGTTTCTTCATTGCGTTTGTTGGTTTAAAAAATGCGGGTATTATTGTGGCAAGTCCAGCAACTTTTGTAACAATTGGAAACTTAACAGATCCAACTGTACTATTAGCTGTTGTTGGTTTATTGATCACTATTGCGTTAGTTATTAAAAATGTTCCTGCAGCCGTTTTCGTAGGTATGGTTATCACTGCTGTGATTGGAATCATCCTTGGATTCATGGGAATGGCTGGTATGCCTACTTTACCTGAACATTTCATTTCGTTTGATTTTGAATTACAAGCTGCTGGAGCTTGCTTCTCTGGAATTTCTGAATTATTCGCAAATCCATTCCAAGCTTTCGTAGTTATTTTCTCATTCTTATTCGTTGACTTCTTTGATACAGCCGGAACACTTGTTGCGATTGGAAACCGTATTGGTTTGATCAACGATAAAGGTGAACTAGAAAATGCTGAACAAGCATTGCTTGCGGATGCAGTTGGTACAGTATTTGGTGCTGTTTTAGGTACAAGTACAGTAACAAGCTTCGTTGAATCTAGTTCTGGTGTTGGTGTTGGAGGACGTACAGGTTTAACTGCATGTACATCTGGTGTTTGTTTCTTACTAGCCGTATTCTTATCACCACTTATCTTAAGTACAGTTACTAACGCGGTTACTGCCCCTGCATTGATTGTTGTTGGTATTATGATGGCGCAACAGTTAAAAGGTATTGACTGGGATGATATGATTTTTGCCGCTGCTGGATTTGTTACTGTTATTATGATGATTTTGATGTATTCTATTTCAAATGGTATCGCATGTGGATTCATCGTTTATACAATTGCTATGATTGCAGCTGGTAAAGCTAAAGAAGTTCACCCAACTGTTTGGGCATTAATGGTCATCTTCGTATTATACTTTGCGACCCCTTACATTATGTAAAAGAAAAAGTCGGGTTTCCGACTTTTTTAAGGCGCAATAAATTTGGATGGGGTTAGGTGAATTTGCTCTCCAAGATTTTAAGGGGCGGCATATACCCCAAAACGGTTTATAGCTGATATTGGGCTCGGACAACATTTAGTTGTCCGGGTCTTTTTTTCAATTATTTTAATGCTTCCGTCATTCTTGTTGATTTCAAAATCAATACCTTTTTCTAAGATCAACATACATCTGTTTCTGAATCGATCCCAGTTGCGATAGCCATTGGCTGTTTTCGTAACTAATTTGATGATTCGCATTACGATTCTCCATCAGTGCATTGTTGATTCTTTTCTGTTCTACAGTAATTACTCCTGTGTCTTTTGAAACGATAAAACAGTAATTAAAGGTGCGTTTCAAAACAAAATAATCCGAGTTTCATTCATATAATCCTGAAAGACATTTATATCTGAATGAAGAACATAAATGTACAACAATAATCTTATATTTCTATAATAGCGTATATTTATCCTCTTGAAAATCAATAAATATATAGCTACTGGCACCAAAAAAGCCCTAAAATACTTTGGAGCGATTGTTTAGCTGCCTAGCACTCTGCCCCAAGTAATCTTAAAGCAGAGCTAGACCCTAACTATTCTTATATAATCTTTTTTAATACGTATTATTCTTTTCATATTGATTTTCAAAGGCATTCTTAAAAGTAGAGATGCCTTTTTTAGTATCATAAAATGAGGCTAGTAACCGCACAACATCATCTGTACTCATCTTTGATGTATTTATCATCAATGTATAATTGCGTGGATTCCCCCACTTTTGATTGGTATAAAATTCATAAAACCTTGATCTCTGTGTATCTTTTTCCTGCAAGATTTTTTTAGCCTGTTTAGCTGGCACTTGGTATTCTTCAATTGACCATTTGATGCGTTCTTCTACATCGCTGTAACAGAATACAGAAATCACATCCGGATTATCTTTTAAAATATAATCGGCGCATCTTCCTACAATAACGGCATCTTCTCTTTGGGATATTTTTTGAATAATGTCGCTAGCCATATCATAGATTTGTGTATTCACACTTAATTCCGTAATGTTTCTAAGTCCTAAAAGCCCCCTTGATTCAATTGTAAATAAACCATTCTCATCTTGTTGTTGATCTTTAAAGAAGTCCGCGCAAATGCCCATATTCACGGCAATCTTTTCTAAGATTTGTTTATTATAATAACTAATATCTAAATATTCAGCTAACTTACGAGCAATTTCTCTTCCATTGGATCCAAACTGCCTCGATATCGTAATGATTACATTCTTTTCCATGCCAAGTCCCTCTTTTTCTTATATCATACAATAATATGATAGAATATTGTAGTGGAGGAAGGTTATGAAAAAAATTATTTTTTTAGATTTAGACGGAACTCTATGGACATTCGAAAAGATTCCTAGTTCTGCATTAGAAGCGCTTGAACTCGCAAAAAAAAACGGGCATAAAATATATATAAACACGGGAAGAACGCGTTGTGAAGTGCCTCAATTCTTATTAGATATGAATTTAGATGGCTATTGTTTTGGAGCTGGAAGCGAAATTGTGATCAATAATAAACAAGTTCTTTTTAAACCACTGGAAAAAAGAGATACACAATTTATTCAGCACATTGCCAAAGATTCAGGCTTTTCTTTAGAAGGAAGCAAGATGACATTTACTAACGAAAAAAACAGAGAAAGAATGTGTAAATTCAATACAGACAACCGTATGGGAAATCGTTTCTTATCTTTCCCGGATATATCAACACTTAACGATTCAGATTATGAACAAGTTATGAAAGTCAGCATTCATTTTGATTCACTTGCTCAACGAGAAGAAATCTTAAAACAAATTCCAGAACATTTAACTTTCACAAATTTCTTGCATCTAGGTGGTGAAATCACACACACAGAATATAATAAGGCTACAGCTATTCAATTTGTCAAAGACTACTACAATGAAGAATATGAAACAGTTGCGATTGGTGATTCTGAAAATGATTTGCCAATGTTAGAATATGCCGACATTTCTATTGTGATGGGAAATGGTGTCGAAAGTGTAAAAGAAAAAGCCGACTATGTCACAGATAGAATTGACAATGACGGCTTATACAAAGCTTTTAAATATTTAAAGCTATTTTAGAATCAGAAATGATTCTTTTTTTATTGTTGTTGTTCTTTCATTACATCAGCGTATTTTCTACGACCTGGATGTAAGTTATCAACATAGTAACGAACTGTTAAAGTTCCAGCAACCTTAGTACGGATCTTAGGCTCTACAATAAAGCCATCCCCTTCTAACATTGCATCTAACATTGCTTTACAGCAACTAGCTAAATTTTTTGCCCCTGGTTCACATTCATTCATAAACTCTTTGGCATTCACTTCGATGTATAACCACATTTTATCATGAGCTTCTTGTTTCATTTCCTGTAAACGAGCAGCATACTGTTCTTGAGTCCATTTTTCCATAATCACGACATCCTTTCTTATATCCTAATCATACATCATTCTAACCAATAACTCAAACTTTGGCCTTTATTTATAGTTGTATTTGTCATATTTTTTACGGGAAGAGTCAAAACGCTCGTAACTTTAGTCATGAGATGAATGACGTATGTAACAGTTTTTCAACAGTTTCTATATGGAAACCATGTTATAATATATATGTAGAAAAAAGGAGACTTTGATATGTATACAGTACGCTTTCAATTGGAATTAAGTGGATCTGAGAAACGGTTTTTGTCGAAGTCTTTTTTCTATGCGAATCAGATGCATAATCAATTAGTTCGATATGCTACTAATCGTTTGAATGCTTTGTTTCATGATACAGAATATGTGGATGCACGCAAAGCTTATGGTAAAGCTGAATTTTCTAAAAAGAAAGTATCTGAACTGTCAGCTTCTGAAAAGAAGAAGAAAAAAGAATTGTCCAATATCATGTGTATTAAACAGAAAGAGTATAATCTCACGAAGACTTCTTTGTGTAAGTTTGTATCCAAAGAACAAAAGAAATACAAGAACTACATCAACTCTCATCAGGCACAGGCAGAAGCTGAAGCTGTATATAAGGGAGTGGAAAAGGTTCTTTTTGAGGATGGGCGTCATCTTCATTATCGAAGATATAATAGTTTCGATTGTATCAAACAAAAATGTGCTGCAACAGGAGTACGTCTTTCAAGATGGGATACCATCTGTTTTATGAAACATTACTACAAAGTTCGTGTCCCAAAGAATGAATATATTCAGAACATCATTTCATCTGTCGATTTGAAAGAAGATGTTGTTTATTCATTTTTAAAAAGAATCGAATTCAACAGTGGATTCAAATATTATGTAGTGATCACACTTCGAGGCGATGCGCCAAAACGAATTAAACTATCTGAAGATGGCGGACATCGTACAGGCGTTGACTTTGGAACCTCTACGATTGCGACAGTCTCAAACAACGAGGTTCATCTGGAAGAATTGGCTCCAGAATCAGCCGAATATGAAAAAGAGATTCGTCATAAGCAGAATCTGGTAGATGCCTCTATGCGCAAGCACAATCCAGAAAACTACAATAAGAATGGTACAGTCAAAAAGGGAAAACACAAATGGAAAACCACAAAACGATGTAGACGTTTAAAACGCCAAGTTCGAGTTCTCTATCGAAAACAATCTGCTTACATTAAGACTTCACACCATACTTTCATCAACAAGCTCTTGAAAAATACGAGTGAGCTGATCCTTGAGCCAATGAACTTCAAGGCTCTTCAAAAGAAATCAAAGAAGACAGAGCGTAAAGATGAGGCAACGGCAGTTAAACAAAAAGACGGCTCTTTTAAGATGGTACGCAAATACAAACGCAAAAAGCGTTATGGACACTCTATCAAGAACCGTTCTCCAGGTCTTATGCAGACTGATTTAAAAACAAAGGCAACACAGTATGGAATACCATACTACGAAATAGATATTCATCAATATCGTGCTTCTCAACTTCACCATGATACAGGTGAATACATCAAGCCTACTTTAAGTGAAAGATTTAAAACGATTGAAGGACATAAAGTACAAAGAGATTTGTATTCTGCCTTTCTAATTTGTCATACGGACGATACATTGACTGCACCCGATTTTGAAACCTGTCATCTTGATTTTCCACACTTTGTCAAAATGCAGGAAACACTGATTTCAAATAAGAAAAAATGTGGACACACAATGAAACACTGCTTTGGATTCTAGCTTAAAGAATCCCTCATCCAGTCAGGTCTAAGGCGTAAGCCCTGCTGGATGGAGTATGAGTATACAGAGTACAGTCCACATGGATTGGAAATGCTCAAAAAACAGGAGCTGTGCAAAGACTATATGCAAGGTCTAGAACCATGCTGAAAGCTTTGCGATGCTCCATTTCTCGCATTGTGAGAAAGAGAATCTCGTCATTTTAATGATGAGAGTACGTCAAAGCAATCCTGCGTACAATACGGCTGCGGACATTGTTCGTATTCGTAAGTCTACAAAGTCTCATGTTTCGACTTCACTTAAAGTATTAGAAGATCGTGGCTGTATTGAGCGAAGAGTCGACAAAGACAATAAAAAGCATGTAACTATTCATTTACTACAATTGGCTAATGAAGTAATTGAAGATGGAATATGGGCGCAAAAGGAGTTTGCGCAAGATATGTTTGAAGGTCTTAGTGAAGAAGAAATCAAAGTGTTTATGAATGTATTTCAAAAGGTGTATGACAATGCAGAAAGGATGATTTCAAATGAAAAGAATGCCTGATTTGATGGAAGCAATTTTTGATGCTTGTTACTTGATTTTTGACTTAATTGCTGGAATTTTATTCTTTGTATATTCGAAAGGAAATCCATTATTTATTTTATATGGCGTATTAACGTTAACTTTGTGTGGTGGAGACGCATTCCACTTGGTTCCTCGTATTAAAAGAGCGGTATATGGAACGAATGATAAAATTAAAAGACAGCTTGGAATTGGATTGCAGGTATCTTCAATCACAATGACAGTGTTCTATATTATCTTATTGTTTATCTGGAAATTAACTTTCCCAACACTAACAGCTCCAGTATGGGTGGAGGCTATGATTTGGATTTCAGCTATTATTCGTATCGTAGTATGTTTCTTACCACAAAATAACTGGACGAGTGAAGAAGGAAATAGGAAGCTATCTGTGATTCGTAATGCCGTATTTGCCCTGACTGGAATTGGTGTGATTCTTCTTTATGCGATTTCAGGAAATATGTACGATCTACATATGAATCGTATGGTTGCAGCCATCATCATTTCATTTGGTTGCTATATCCCAGTTACATTGTGGTCTAAGACAAAACCAAAGATTGGTTTATTGATGATTCCTAAGACTTGTGCTTATATGTGGATTATTGTGATGGGATTACAATTATTATTCTAATTCACAAAACTTGGTGCTCAATGGCACCTTTTTTTTTCTTTAAAAAGAAGAATATTATTATAAATTGATATTGTTCCGAATATTCTTCCGAAAGAATTTGACATAGTTCCAAATAATAGGGTATACTAATAGTAGTAAGATTGGTGGTGTTCACATGAAGACTTGTAAAGAAATGGCTTTAATTTGGAATATTAGTGTTCGTGCGGTTTCGAGTTTGTGTAAATCTGGGCGAATTCCTGGTGCTGTTAAGAATGGGAAAAATTGGGAGATTCCAGATAATGCTCAAAAGCCAGTAGATGGTAGGATTTCAACTGGTGAATATAGTAAAAGAGAGATGACCACAGCTAGAAAGCCTTTGCCTATTGGTATTTCGGACTATGTGCGTGCTCAATCGGATTATTATTATGTGGATAAAACCATGTTGATTAAGGAATTTTTAGATCAAAAGCCATTGGTTTCATTATTCACTAGACCAAGAAGATTTGGCAAAACATTGAATATGGATATGCTTAGAGTGTATTTTGAAAAGATGGATGAAGATACGTCTAAATATTTTAAAGATAAGGATATTTGGAAGTGTGGGGAAGTCTATCGAACGCATCAAGGTAAATATCCTGTGATTTTCCTAACTTTTAAAGATGTAAAGTTTGATTCTTGGCAGGCCACTGTAGAGAAAATTAAATCGCTTCTTCAAGAAGAATATGGAAGGCATCAGGAATTGTTGAGTAGTGATAGGATATCGGATTACGAGAAGGAATATTTTAATAAAGTATTAAGTGCAACGGAAAATGAAGTGGAATTGTCTTCATCACTTGAAAAGTTATCTAAAATGCTTGCGACTCATTATGGTAAAGCTCCAATCACTATTATTGATGAGTATGACACTCCCATTCAGGAAGGCTATTCTAAGGATTTCTATGATGAAATCATTAGTTTTATGAGAAACTTCTTTTCGGGTGCTTTTAAAGATAATAAAAATCTTTCTTATGGTTTTTTAACAGGAATTTTGAGAATTGCTCAAGAAAGTATATTTAGTGGATTAAATAACTTAACTGTGAATTCAGTGATGGATGAAGCGTATGATCGTTATTTTGGATTTACAAATGAAGAAGTAAGTGAAATGCTAGATTATTATGGAGTTACTGAAAAAGAGAGTGAACTTCAAGAGTGGTATGATGGATATTTGTTTGGAAATGAAGAAATATATAATCCGTGGTCTGTGATCAATTATATTTCGAAGGGGTGTGTTCCACAGGCATATTGGGTGAATACAGGAAAGAATGAGATTTTGGAAGATGTTTTAAAAGTGACGGATGAGGATATTACAGAAAAACTGTATTCTTTGATTCTTGGAGATAAAGTTTTGGCAAGGATTGATCAAAATGTTGTATATCGTTCACTCACAGATGATCCAGCTAATATCTATAGTTTGTTATTGGTGGCTGGCTATTTGAAAACAACAATTAAAAAATTGCAGGCAGATGGTTCTTATTTGTGTGAGGTGTCTATTCCAAATAAAGAGATAGCTTCCGTTTATAAAAGTGAGGTTTTGACACATTTGATGCAGATTGGTGCAGTTTCAAGAACAACTGCAGATAAGATTGCGGAAAGTTTGTTCTTGAATGATTATGCAAAATTGGAAAAAGCCATTGCAGAATATATTGATAACGCAATTAGTTTCTATGATACGGCTAGTGAATCTTTCTATCATGGTTTGGTTTTAGGGTTGATTTCGATAATGGATAATCAGTACAAAATCAAATCAAATAGAGAGTCTGGTAAGGGAAGATTTGACATTTGTCTAATGCCTAGAGATGATAATCATCCTGGAATGATTATGGAACTAAAGTGGAAGAAAAATCTAGATGATAATGAATTAGCACTTTTGGCAGCTGAAGCTATTAGTCAAATTAATAGTATGGAATATGATTCTGAGATGAAGAGTGAGGGAATCGAAAAGATATTGAAGTTTGGGATTGCCTTTTCTGGAAAGAGAGTTTGTATTAAAACTGTTTAGAATAATAGTTTTGTATGAAATAATCTTAAAGCTTTGTGATTTATATTTGATAGTGTAATAAAATACACTATCAAATATAAAAGACACCGGATTATCGATTTCAGACGACTAAACTAATGACAATACATTGGTGATTCGAAAATCCCAGTGAGACGAATTATTCGTTTTCTAGTATATAATTAAAGTAAAAACAGGTTGTGGGATGTTGGAGGAATATTGAAAATGAGAATTCATTCGTATTTTGAAATGTATTTGAAACATGCACAAACAATGTTGGGGGATGCCTTTGATTATGCCATCAATACTTGTCATATTTCAGGTGATGATTTTGTGAATATGTTTATTGTAAGTTCTATTAGTAAACGTATTGAAAATGGGGAGCCTGCTTGTGTAGCAGGTAAAAGTGGGATTGAGCTTGTACATGAAATTGTATTTGAGACCATGCAAAAAGAGTTGGATATTGAACCTGAAGTAAACTATAGTCGTTCATGTGAATATTGGATTGGTTGGGCTGTTGCCTATTACCAATGGTATTCAGATCGAAGTTTTAAAGAGATATTTCGTGTTTTAAGTTTTGAAGATTTAAAAAGAATGTATTATATACTTCATGAGGCGGATATTTCTAAGTTTGTAGATATTGTGGATTCTAAAATGAAAGAGTATTATGTGGAAACAAACTTAAAGCGTATTCGAACTACTTATGGTTATACGCAACAAGAATTATCCGATCTTTCTGGTGTAAGTCTTCGTTCAATACAATTATATGAACAAAGAAATAAGGACATAAATAAGGCAAGTGTAGATAAGTTGTATCGTATTTCTAAAGTGTTTGGCTGTAAGATAGAGGATTTGATTGAAAAATGATATTTAGGGGTAGAATGAGATGATTCATTCTACTCTTTTCTTTTTGATTTGAAATAAAAACAACAAATTTATTGGAATTAATGTAAGCGTCAAATAGGGCCCATATTAAAAGATCCGATTTGAAATGATACAATGTCATTGTCAATCGGATCTGTTCTATTTTACATATAGATTCTTTGGCAGCTGTTTAGAGTACGGCAATACACTATTTATGATTTCGTTTGATAATCCTTTGGTGCTCAATGTATCCAACACATATTCCAGATATTTATATGGATTTAGTTTATTCATTTTTGCGGATTCTATTAAACTGAAATATATGGTACTTGCTTTGGCTCCGTTCTTTGTATTTGAAAATAAGAAATTCTTTCTGGCTATTACGAATGGTTTGATTCTTTGTTCAGCTAGATTGTTGCTTAATTC